>JAFVSW010000223.1 GCA_017503545.1 Lentisphaeria bacterium
ATAGAGATCCTCAAACAGGTTCTGGAAGAATATCCGCACCGGAAGCCATGGGACAAGATTATTGACCACCCCAAAAACTGCGGAGCCGGCAAAGCACGCAGAACTGCTGTTGAAAATGCTTCCGGGGCATATATCATCCATTGTGACCCGGACGATTGGGTGGAATTGGATATGTATGAGACCATGTATAACGAAGCAGTCAAAAACGATGCGGACATGGTTTATTGCGATTTTGCGAAGGTGGATGGAGCCGGCAATACGAAACTGGCCCCGAACGGTTTCGGAACAACTGCGGATGAGGTCATCTGCGAACTCTTCAGCTGTTTGTATTTTGGCGGTCTGACTGTACGGATGTACCGGCGCGCAAAGACTCTGTTGACGGCAGAACTGGAAGATCGCATCGTAAAATTCAATTATTGCGAAGATCTTTTACGCAATGTTTTTTCCTTGAGAACTTGTCAGAAAGTGTGTAAAATCGACCGGGCTCTTTATTGGTATCGCAGCAATCCGAACTCCATTTGTTCAGTCCGCTCGATCAACTCACGGCGGGATGCGTTTAAGCTGACCGTATTGTTCGATGAATACTTTACCGAAGAAAAATATCAAAAGAGTCTGGATTGCAGACGCCGCTGGGGGCTGTATTCAGTGATCTCCTCCCGTATCATCACTGCCGGGGAATGGCATGCGCTGTGGAAACGAGCCAAACGGGGCATGTGGAAGGATCCGTTTTGGAACATCTTCCAGAAAGGGATTTTTTACATGGCATGTATCAACTTTACCCTGACCAGTTGGCTCTTCCGGAAACTGAAAGGCATCAAAGAGTGATTTTATGAAAAAAGAACCATATCCCATAGATTTGTCATCCCGTGGGTGGATGGAAACGATCCCGCCTGGCAGACCGAGCGTTCGAAATATGACAGCAAAAGTTCCGGAGATAATCGTGCAGCCCGTTTCCGGGACTGGGATATTTTGCACTTCTGGTTCCGGGGAGTGGAAAAATTTGCGCCCTGGGTCAATAAGATCCACTTCATCACCTGGGGGCATCTGCCGGAGTGGCTGAATACAGACAACCCCAAGCTCCACATAGTCAATCATAAAGATTATATCCCGGAACAATATCTTCCCACCTTCAGCAGTCATCCCATTGAGTTGAACATGCACCGGATCGAAGGACTGGCGGAACATTTTGTATATTTCAATGACGACACGTTTCTGACCAGACCGGTGAAAGAAACCGATTTCTTCAAAAATGGTTTACCGTGCGATACCGCAGTGCTGGGACCGGCAAATCTTTCCTTCCCGGATAACAGTATCCCGCTGCCGGAAAATGTTTTTTCCATGGGGTTCAATGACATCATGGTCATCAACTACCATTTCAAAAAGAAAGAAGTTTTGAAAAAATACTGGCGCAAGTTTTTCTCTTTGAAATATGGAAAAATCGGGCTCAGTTCTTTTCTGCAGCTGCCTTACCGGCAATTCTATGGTTTCTATGTGCACCACCTGCCGGGTATATTCCTGAAATCCACATTTGACCGGGTTTGGCAGGAAAATCCGGAAGTGCTGGATCGTACCTGCCGGAATAAATTCCGGAAATTCACCGATGTAAACCAATGGTTGATCCAATATTACCAGTTTTGTACGGGGAACTTTATGCCAGCCCCTCCGGGACGCGGAAAATGCTTTAATCTTTCCCGGGAAAATGAAGCGGCATGCCGGGCAATACGGAAACAGAGCTATAACATGGTCTGCTGTAATGATTCCCCCGGTGAGATCGATTTTGCTGGGTGCTCAATGCAGTTGAAAAAAGCGTTTGAAAGCATTCTGCCGGAAAAATCTTCTTTTGAAAGGGATTGAAATGGAGTCACTTCAAAAACATTTCGAAAAAGAAAAAACAGCAGTGAAAGTTTCCATCGCCATACCGGTTTACAGGGTGGAAAGATATATCGAACGCTGTGCCAGATCTCTTTTTGAACAGACCATGCAGGAGGGGATCGAATTCATTTTTGTAAATGACTGTACGCCGGACAGAAGTATAGAGATCCTCAGGCAGGTTCTGGAAGAATATCCGCACCGAAAACCCTGGGTAAAGATCATTGACCACCCCGAAAACTGCGGAGTCGGCAAAGCACGCAGAACTGCCATTGAAAATGCTTCCGGGGCATATATCATCCATTGTGACCCGGATGACTGGGTGGACAAAGATTTTTACGAAAAGATGTATCTGAAGGCAGTTGAAGAAGAAGCTGATGTTGTGTATGCGCCTTATATGACCCATTACGAAAACGGAAAACAGGAAGTCTTTGCACTGCCTGTTTTTACAGAAACGACACACCTGTTGCAACATGTTTTGAATGATCGCTTTCATTGGTCACTTATTTCAAATATGTTTCACCGGGAAATCGCCTTATCAAAGGAAATCGACTGTCCGGACTCTGTTTGCCATAGTGAGGACCTGTTGCGCACCGGTCAAATGTTGGCAAAATGCAAAAAATGTGCGTCTGTAACGGATACCTGCTACCATTACTTCAAGGGGAACCCCTCTTCCTATACCGGAAATTTCAGTAGAAAATCATTGGATAATGTATTACAAAGCATTGCGATTCTTGAGAATAAGTTACCGGGACATTACAACTTGGATGTTTTGAAGACTTTCAGCCTTTTTCTCGGAATCATTTATAACCTTTTTACCAGAAAAGAGTTCTATACCCGCCGCAGAGAAATATCCAGAAAGCGTATTCTGAAAAGCCAACAGTCTCTTGCCATTCGCCTGGTCGTTCTCTCGGCATCCTTTTCCTACACATTAACCTCCCGTACTTGCAATATCCTGCTGAAAATCCGTAAAAAACTCAGGTCAAGTAAAAAGGGAAGATCAGAATGAAATACGATTACTTACTTGTTGGTGCGGGGCTGTTTTCTGCTACGCTTGCGGTGTTGGCACGGGAAGCGGGGAAGCGCTGCCTCGTGGTGGAAAAGCGCGGTCATATTGCCGGAAACATCTATACCGAAGAGGTGGAGGGGATCCGGATCCACAAATACGGCGCTCACATCTTCCATACCGATTCAAAAGACTGTTGGGATTTTGTGAACCGTTTTGCCGAGTTCAACCGTTATACCAATTCTCCGGTGGCATACATTGATGGGAAACTGTATAATCTGCCGTTCAATATGAACACCTTCCACCAGATTTGGGAGGATGTCCTCACACCGGAACAGGCGCAGAAACGGATCGCGGAACAGGCGGCGGAAATGGCGGGGAAGACACCTGCAAATCTGGAAGAACAGGCGATCTCTCTGGTGGGACGGGACATCTATGAACTGCTGATCAAGGGATACACTGAAAAACAGTGGGGACGGTCCTGCACGGAGCTTTCGGCAGACATCATCAAGCGCCTGCCTCTGCGGTTTATTTATGACAACAATTATTTCAATGACCGCTATCAGGGGATCCCCCTCGGCGGCTATACGAAGCTGGTTGAACGGATGCTGGCAGGCACGGAAGTCCGGCTGAACTGCGACTATCTGCAGAACCGCGCTGAACTGGATGCCCTCGCCGACAAAGTAATTTATACCGGCACGATCGACAGCTTTTATGACTACTGTTACGGCGAACTGGAATACCGGAGTCTGCGCTTTGAAACGGAGCGTCTGCCCCTTCAAAATGCTCAGGGCGTGGCGGTGATCAATTATACTGCCGCGGATGTCCCATACACCAGAAGCATTGAGCATAAACTGTTTGAGCCGGAAGATAAAGAAGCCTTTGAATCAGCTTGCACTTACATCACAAAGGAATATCCGGCAGACTGGAAACGCGGCGATGAGCCCTATTACCCCGTAAACAATTTTTCCAATATTTCTCTTTATAACAAGTATAAAGAACTTGCAAAACAGGAAAAGCGTGTTATATTTGGTGGTAGGTTGGGCATGTATCGCTACTTTGATATGGACGATACGATCCTGGCAGCAATGGAGTTGTTTCAAGAAATCATTACCTGAAAGGTTGAAATATGGACGGATTGGTCTCAATCATAACACCGGCATACAATGCAGAACGTTTTATGGCTGAGACTCTGGAGTCCGTTCTGAATCAGACCTATCCCCTCTGGGAATTGCTGGTCATTGATGACGGCTCGAAGGACAGCACCCCCGATATCCTGAAAAAATATGCAGAAAAGGATTCCCGCATTATCCCCATCCGGCAGGAAAACGCCGGCTCCTCCGCCGCACGTAACAACGGGATCCGGCAGGCAAAAGGCAGATATATCGTGCTGCTGGATGCAGACGACCTCTGGGAACCGGAATTTCTCGAAAAGCAGCTGAAGTTTATGAAAGAAAAGAACGCACTGCTGGTTTATTCCTCTTTCAAACGGATCAACGAACAGGGCAACGAGATCCTGAAACCTTTCATCTGCAGATCGCAAGTCACTTATAAGCAGATGCTTATCACGAATCACATCCAGTGTATGACCGGGGTCTATGATACCTCAAAATACGGGAAGATCTACCTGCGGGAGGAACTGAAAAGTTTGCGGGATGACTATGCATACTGGGTGGACATCATGAAAAACACCGGCATTGCGTACGGCAATCCGGAGATTCTGGCAAGTTACCGGATCTTCACGCAATCCACCACCGGAAAAAAATCCAAACTGATCCGGATCCAGTATCAATTCTATCGTAAA
>JAFVSW010000224.1 GCA_017503545.1 Lentisphaeria bacterium
GGGAAAGTGAAAGAAACCGGGAAACAGGCAACCTGTGTCAGCAATTTGAAACAATGGGGCGTCGGGCTCAATCTTTATTCCGACTCCTACAATGATTATTTTTGTACATCCAGTATCGGCAACAATCCGGAAGCCCCGGCAGATGCAAAAGCACCACGGAATTTTTACCATTATTATGCTGCACCCCGCGTTTTTATTGCGCCAAAAATATCCGGAGAGCAGTGGATGAGTCGCCCCAGTGTTGCCGTCTGCCCTTCCGATCCGATGGATTTCCGGGACAAAACACACAGAGACACTTATGGCGACGATTTTTTTCCTGCCAGTTATATTATGAATGGTGCGGTCGGTAAAACCAGTCATGCCAACTGGGCTTGCTCCAGAGACTCTGCTTTTATCACCCGCGGAAGATGTCCCGGTCCTTCCAAATACGTATATCTTGCGGAAGGGAACCGTCAAATTTACCCTACATTGGTACATCGGTATGCAATGTTTACCGGCTGTCTGGGATGGACAGCCGCGACCGGTCCACAGCCCGGCGTTTCACAACGTGTTACAACGCCCCATAAAAACGGAGCAAATATGCTGTTTCTGGATGGTCATGTCGGGCATCTGAAACGGAATGAAGTCCGCCAGAAATATTTCTGCGACGGCAGTCTCAACAGCGCAAATTTATAAATCAAGGAGAATACAACCATGAAAAAAACAATCTTTACTTCCCTGGCAATCCTTTCCTGTGCCATCTTTGCTTATGGTGCGCCCATTGAACTGGAACCGGATGACAACACCGTGGCATTCTGGGATTTATCGGTACAGCAGAAGAATGTGATTCCGGATCAAAGCGGATTCGGTAACAACTTGAATTTCCGGTCATTGGAAAAAGCACCGCTGCCCGTGATCAAAAAAGACGAAGGAGCGATTTTTGATGCACAGGGAGGAATTTTGGAAGTCAAACCGAAAGAATCCCTGCGGATCAAGAAAGGCGATTTCACAATGGAAATCGTCTTCAAATGTGGGGAAAAAGTCAATCAGAAAACCGCATTTTTCTTCCTCCTCGGCAATAAATCTCATTCCGAAAAAAATTCCGGTTTCTATCTTAATTACGGAACTTGGCAGGGTAAGAAATTTTCTTTCGGCTATACCATGAACGGAAAAGCACAGACTTTTTCTGCACCCGTAAAACAGGCATTGGTCAACAATCAATGGTATCACCTCGTCCTTACCAGAAAAGGGGACAAACTTTCCATGTCTCTGGATGGCGTTGTTCTTGCAGAAAAAGAAGTCAAAGGCGACATCAATCTGGTACAGAATCGCAATTTGCGTGTTGGCATTTATCCTGCGCCCTGGCAGCGTACCAAAGATAAAAAACTCAAAACCGATGGCTTTGTCGGAACGATCCGTTATATCAAGATTTCGGATAAAGTAAAGGTTAAATAATCATGTTGAAACTCCATTCGATTTTACTTTTATTCTGTGTGACGGTTTGCATTTCCGCCGCTCCGCTGTGCGGGGTGTTTGAGTGGGAACAGAACAGGAAAGAAGCCGCGGCGATCCTGAAAACATTACAGGATATCGGTGAAAATGCGGAAATTTTCAAGGATGAGAATTTCAATAAATACGATGTCGTCATTGTGCCGAAAGCCGAGGCAACCCCGCTTTTCTTCCGGGATGCGGTACCCAAATTTCTTCAGCAGGGAAAACATATCATCTTTGATGGCTGGCCGGCAAAATCTTATGACGGCAAACGTTATGCAAAAGAATGGGAAGAACTTCTCCCCGGAACCACTCATGTTGTTATGGATTCCGCTGCTCTCTATAAAGGTTTGAACTCCCGCAAAGGGGCATCGGTTGTGCTGAAAAGCAATGCTCCGGCTGCCTTCAAGCAACGTACTCTGAGTGGGGTAAAAAACATTCTCGGCAGAGGAATGACCAAATGTCAATGGCGTTTGACGGGTCCCCTCAGTACC
>JAFVSW010000225.1 GCA_017503545.1 Lentisphaeria bacterium
CGTAGCCTTGGCGAAGGTGGATGGTTATTTTCCACGCCTTGTCACGGCATAGCCGTAAGGCGACGCCGGAACAAACTACCATTTCCATCTCATCAACAATTATTTTTCAGTCAAATTTTGCCGGACTTTTGAAATTACCTCTCTAATGAAAAGTTTGTAAGGAAAATACAGATGAGTTGTAGAAGGACTTCTCCCCGTTCATGTTACACGATTCCTTTTTTTGCGTTCGTTCTCCTGTTCACCAATGCCTGTGATGATGTTTCATCCGGCAAAACAACTTGTATTCCGGAGTCCGTGACAAAAACGGAAGTCAAAAAGCCGCGTATGATTTACGGGCAGGGCTATGTGCGCGGCAGCGGTCAAGTAACTTTGAAAAATAAATATGCGGGATTTGTGTCAAAAGTTCATTTTTATTCCCAAGCACTGGTAAAAAAAGGTGATGTGATTCTGGAATATGATGATTATGATTTGCGTGTGAAGATTCAGAAAGCCGAAAATGCAATTATAGAGCTGGAAAAAGATCTGAACCGCAAAAAATTGGATCTGGAAATCAAAAAGATCGACCCGCTGCCCTCGGATTACCGTAATATCATATGGAAAGGATTTGCGGCGGAACAGCTTCAGAAACGTTTGTTCCATGAAAGCGGGGTATACAAAAAGTTATACTTGCAACGTTGTATTTCTGAACTGGATTATTTGCGGAAAGAAGAAGAATATAAATCCGCAGAAGCCGATTTCAAAAAGATCATGCAGGATAAAAAACGTGTTTCCAGCGGGTTGGATAAACTGCATATTGCTGCTGTGGAAAAAGATATTGAAATCCTGCAATTGGAAATTGCCAACCGGAAGGCGGAATTGAAACTGTTGGAAGAGGAAAAGAAATATTACAAGATCGTTGCCCCCTTCGATGGTTTGTGTATTACCAATTCCGACTCCGTGCATGGATATGATACCGCCGGGACATCAGCCGCTGTGATCCACAGAAACAAAAAACGGATCATTTATGCGTATTTTGAGGAAGCGGATGTGGGATTTATCCGGGAAGGGATGAAAGCCCGTTTCCGCAGCAATCAATACGGCTTGAAACACGGGTATTTCCCGGTTACGCCGTATGAAGTGAAAAAGAGCAG
Source organism: Lentisphaeria bacterium (assembly GCA_017503545.1). Classification (GTDB taxonomy): domain Bacteria; phylum Verrucomicrobiota; class Lentisphaeria; order Victivallales; family UBA1829; genus RGIG8244. The sequence goes on from JAFVSW010000225.1 coordinate 1,131, forward strand.
AAGTTCCTACGGTGATAAATGTTTCTTTCTGGTAAAATTCCGTATTGATGATGAACATCATCCGTTGCGTATTGATTCCACCGGCAGAGTGGAGATCTTTCCGGATGAAGAAGGATAACAAAGGACCGTATGCAGCAGGAAATATTTGAAACTTTTATTGAATTGCAGCAGAAACGTTTCCTGCAATTTCCTTTTCCTTTATCCCAGACCGGGAAAGTGCGGACATATGGGACCGTGATCCATGATATACCCTGTCATCCCTATCTGGAGTTTTGTCTGCGGTTGTCGTCCGATGAACCATATGCGGAAGATATGTTGGATGGCGTTACGATCCGTACACCATTTCCCCATTTGTTCATCAAACGGCCGGGGATCCATCATCAATATACGATCAACGGGAACCGTCATGCGATATTTCTTATTTATTCCACAGCCATGATTCCTTTATTTGATACTGCGGGGATGCGCACAGATCACCCTGTAATCGAATTTGAAATGACGGAGGAATTACAGGCATTGATACTGGAATTTCAGGAGTTGTTCCCTATTTCCCAGCAATTCGGCAGTGCGGAAAAATTTGATACGACGGCTTATCGGATCTTACAGGAGATTTACCTTCAGCATTATAGAAAGCAGCCGGGTATGGAATCGGAAACCGAATGTAAATTGCGGGAAATTGCTTCCGATATGCAATTACATTTCCGGGAAAAAGATGTGGTGGATGATGCGGTGAAAAAATTCGGTTATTCCAAACGGACTTTTTTACGGTATTGGGTGGAATATTTCCGGATCACACCGGCAAAATATGTGGAAAATCTGCGTATGCAGGAAGCCCGGCGTTTATTGAAGATTCAATCTCTTTCCATACAGGAAATTGCAGACCGGACCGGATATGCCACGGCGTCTTATTTTATTCAGGCATATAAAAAGAATTTTGGAACGACTCCTGCCGCCGCCCGGAAATAACAGATTGAAAAGATTTTTGAAATGATCTCTGCCTTTTGAAAAAACAAGAATCTGTATTATTTTTTCCGGAAAAATTTTCAACACTTCCTTATTTTCTTCCTGTTTGAACAGGAGAAGTTTAGGGTGAATACGGCAAATTTTCAGCCACGTTTTGCCTGGTGGCTCGATCGTTGATTTTTCATTTGTGAATATGATTGCTTATTGCTTGAGAAAGAGTTGGGCGGCATCCAGAAATTTTTTCCGGTTTGACGGGGTGATCTGACGCGCAATGCCGGCAAGATCCTGATAATATTGGAAACTGTTTCTCCGGATAAGTTCTCTTGTCAGGAAAGAAATCGCATCTTTTTCCGTCATAAACGGAACCGTCGGTAAAAGCAATTCATGGATGGGGTTATTCCACAGGTCATACAGTTCCGACCAGGAAATGATTTTTTCCGTTTTCTGTTTGACTTTGGAACAGAGGATTCCGTTTTCGCGGATTGCTGTTATTTTCCAATGGGGCGTGATCATTCTGCCGATCAGATATTTTTTCATATTGATAAGATATTGGGAGTCCGTGACAAAATGCTCCGGCTTCAATACGGGCGCAAGTGTCTGGAATATTTTTTTATTTTTTGTTGCCAGCCAATGCAGCCGGTATTTTTTGAAATCCCGGTATTCATTGATAAAAGAGCGGATCGCAGAGCTGGAACGGCAACAGGATAATTTCCGGAGAAGGAATCGTGCTTCCTGTTCTGCATATTTGATTTGAACAGAACGGGGATATTTTTCAGCTGCTGCGGAATATTTTTCGATTCTTTTTTCCAATGCAGCCCGATACCGTTGTAATTGCTGCAATTCTTTTTCCGTAAACAGATCTTCCAGAGAAAACGTATGTTCCAACTGGCGGGCATAGAGCAGAATAAGGTTCTGTTGCCGTGTGAGAACAGCAAGGGCAAAAAGTTGTTCTCTGGCGACCAGAGGATGTTCCCCGGGGAGACAGCCTTTTTTCTTATTCAAATCAATAAACAATGCCGTTTTATATTCCCGGAATGCAGTTACTCTTTTTTCAAACCGCACATGATTCCGGTAAGATTCCTGCATGGCAAGTGCTTCTGCCGGGACATCTGTTTTGTATACTGCAATAAAACGTTCGATGTTCCGCAGGGCATCATGAGCGGATATTGTCCGGATCTCCAGTTTGAGTTTTTTCCATTGTCCGGCGACTGTATTTATGCTGTCCGTGCCGGAAGAGTCCGAAGCGTTATCCGGCTGAAAATATCCGGTGATATACAGGAAAAGAACGATTCCGGAAAGGAAAAAGACCATCGCGGTAAGAGCGGCGATCACCCACTTGTAATTGCGGATTTTACCGGCAGGATTGACCGGTTCTGCGGCAGGTGTGATATCCGTTTCCGTTTCCGTTTTATTGACTGTAAAACTGCGTTTCTGATTCCATTCCCGGCGGATTGCCATAAGTTGTTGTGTGACAAAAGCCCAGGAGTATGGTCTGTGATCGGGTGATTTTTCCATCAATTGATCGACCAGAGCAGAGAGGTCTTCCGGGATATTACAGTCGATGGCGATCAAGGGTTTCGGCTGATTGTTCAACTGTTTGGTGCAAACGACTTTCGGGTCATCATCGGGGAATGGCGGTGCCCCGGTGGCAAGATGATAAAGCGTCGTGCCGAAAGAATACATATCGGCTTTGAACGTGATGCGGTTGATTTCCCCGCGGATCACTTCCGGCGGAGCATAAGCAGGCGTTGCCATGATTTCGCCGGGGACAAGGGTATCGTATTGGTGATCCCGCGCCAACCCCAGGTCAGCCAGTTTGATTTCCCCGTTATTCTGCATAATAATATTTTCCGGCTTGATATCGCCGTGAGACAAATGGTTGCGTTCCCAAGCGTATGTCAGGGCGTCAGCAACATAGACTGCGACATTGAGGAGCAATCCGATTTGCATGGGGCCGTTTTGTGCGACATAATCATCCAGATTCTGCCCCTGGATCAATTCCATGACAAAATAGCAGATTCCGTTGTCGATCCCGGCATCGAACGCCTGGACGATATTGGGGTGAGCAAGTTTTGCGGCGGCATTGGCTTCCCGGAAAAAGCTCTGTACAAATTCGTGGTCACCGGCGAGTGCTTCTTCCAGAACTTTCAGAGCTACCTGCCGGTTGAGACTGGTTTGTTCGGCAAGGTAAACGACCCCCATACCGCCATGCCCCAATTCCCGTATGATCGTAAAACCGGCAATGTTGTCACCGGGGGAGAACACTTTCCGCGGGATAAGTTCGGCTTGGCAGAATGGACAGAGTGCTTGCGCTTCATTGTTTCCGTCATCCATAACGACGGGCTGTTTGCATTTTTTGCAATACATGATCATAAGCCGCCCACCTTGCAGGTAAAAGAGTCTTATTCTTCGATTTTATGTCCGATCCCGAAACCGGGCATACCGGAAAATGCCAGAGAAAATGAGATATAATGCTTCTTTTCCTTGTCCCCGTCATCCCGTTCCACGGTTCTGCCGAGAGCCAGGAGCAGATCCACACAGTGGAAGCGCCGTTTCAGCGTTAAGCACATATCGGAAACGAGAGCGGCATCGATATCGTAGCTGAAGAGGAAGCCGCCTTTGAGGTGTTTATCAAACAAAAGCGGGAATTCAAATTCCATTCTGGTTTTCTGGGAACGTTCAAAGTAATTGATAAACATACCGGCAGCGGTGACCGCACTGTACGTGGACCCCATGGAATAGGGAGAACGCTGGCTGTAATCATCACAATATTCATAGAATGCAGAAATCTTCCAGTCCGGCGCAATCTGATAAGATAATTTATTATACCAGCGGTTGAGATATTTCCAATGCAAACCGGGGCGTCCCACATTGCGTTTGCCGCGTGTGACGGTTGTGTCATGCTCATTGTTATGTCCCAGGTCGATCAGGAATTCAGAAACAAATTCGATGCCCTGACAGGGATTGATCCGGAGGATCGTACCGAGGTCACCGTACGTGCTGAACCCTCTTTCTTTGTGGAAATTATAATCCCAGTAATTTTCCAGAGAGAAGATTTCAGTGACTTGATCATTTCTGCGTGTCTGCAAACGGTTGACCAATCCGAAACGGAGTACGTTCTGCTCTGCAAGGCGGTCGATTTCATCAAAATAGTAAATTTTATCCCGGTTGATATTGGGATCCGGAATATAAGTGTAATTGATATATGGGATCATCACATGGCGGAGTCCATCCAAATCCAGATAGGCATTTTTCACATTCTGCCAGGCACGGTAAAATTTGGTATTTGCTTCCACACCGACTTCCCCTGCGATCCGCAATTTGCTTCCGCCTTTGCCGTCGTAGTTCGTAACCCGTGCGGCAGGCTGTCCATCGACCATATCGACCATAAACATATTAGCCAGATCCTGATCGGTCACATTATTTTTTGATGTTTCCGAGTAAGCGGTGAGGCGTATCCCTGTGCGGGGGATAATGTTGATATTAAATATTTTGAACGGATAATAGAGCATATGCAAGGTATCAAATCTTGCAGTTTCGTAATTTTTAAGATCGCCGAGGCGCGGATTGTTGCGCGGGCGTTCAAAATCTCTCCATCTCATGCGGAGATAATCAAAGGATGTTTCCCCCTGATAATAGATATTGGCAAACAATTCCTGTCTCTGAAAATCCAAACGCAATTCAGGGAGGCGTTCTACGGTTGTTGCCCAGGAATTGACACGGAATGTGGAATAAAGCGTAGCAGTAAAATGTTCATTCTGATAATCAAGAGCCGCATACGACGGGGGTTCCAAAACGGAATTGTAGCGTGTATTGAAGAAATCGTTGAGGAAATTATAGTCGCTGATGACATCGACTTGCGCTCTGAAATCCACATTGGGGAGCAAATGAGTCAAATTGGCAATACGGAATTCAAATCTGTAATTGGGGATTTTCAATCTGGAATTATTGGGAGCCCATTCGTAATCATCATCTTCCCAGTATTTGTATTTATCCCAGTCACGCAATCCGTAGTACATAAGTTCGGTGGAGGATTCCGGTGTTCTGAAGTCCAAACCGAGCCCGTAAGCAAACCCGCGTGAGGAATAGGCATCCAACATCAGATTGGAACTCAAATACGGTTCATCCATCAAATGGAATTGTTTGCTTGTGCGGACATAGAATCCCCAATCGGAAGTGCTGCCGATTTCGAGCATTGTTCCGAATGCACTCAAGTCCTGAGGTTTATGCAAAACAGGGATCCACAGAAGCGGGATACCGTAAATTTCCACAAAGTTATTGAATGACCAGATATTATGATCGCCCTGTTCCGTGCTGTAATTGAAAATACCACGTTTGGTGTTACGGGGAGTGATGACGGCTTTTTTTGCAAAAACGGCATTATGATCATGTTTATCCTGCAAGTATTCGCAAACGGAAAATTTGGTATCATAAACCGTAATTCTGCCATCATAAAGGCGTTCCGCATATCTTCCGCTGCAATAAAGAGAGCCGGTTTTCATATTGAAATTTTTGAATTGCAGAACGCCTGTCTGCAAATTGCCGGAAAGACGTTCGGCTTTCATCGCAGTCAGATTGGATCTTACTTCAATTTCAATCTGTTGATTCCCGGAGGGAGTCATGACATAACGGAGCATACGGACATTCTGCGTGGGATCCTGAAGCATCTGCTCATATTCCCCGATGGATACGGTTTTGATTGCAGTCTGCTGCATTGCAAAAGTTACATTCCCGACCATTTCCAAATCTTCGGAGGCGTGGTTGATCACCGCTTTGTCAGCCGTCAATTGAATACCTTTCATGCGGATGACTACGTGACCGGTTGCCACGATATTATTTCCGACATATTCATACCGGTCTGCGGCAGCATCGATTTGCCCTGCTTCACCGCCTTTCAGGAAATTCAAAGGGGCAGAAAACAATCCGGGGCTGAAAAAGAGGCCCATAAGAACCAACAGAAGAACTGCTGTTTTTTTACGTAAAATTTGAGTATTCATAAAATCCGCTATCCACATTTGTCCGAAGTAAAATATATTACTTATAAATATAGCACAGAAAAACTCTCTTTTCAATTCTTTTTAAATAATTTTTATGATTTTCCCCATTTATCCCGCCGATATTCCATAATTTTTCTGAAAACGGGCAGTTGTGTAATCCGTAAAAAACATTTTCTGTCGAATACGCTGATTATTTTTATGATTTATTCGATTATTTGTTTGAAACAAAGATTGTTTTTCACACGGTGCAGTGTATATTATCTGCGAATCAGGAGTGTTTCATGGAATATAATTATGATTTCAAACCAAAATTGATTACGCGCGTAACTAGCATAAAAACCTGTAACATGAAACGGGGATTTGTGCAGCCGCATCATGCTCATGCTTATTATGGACATGAAATCATTTACCTGGATTACGGCTGTATTGATTTTAATATCGACGGCAGGGATTTGCAGCTGAATACCGGAGAGATCCTGTTCATCCGGGGAGGTTGGCATCATACATTTACAGGACGGGATGAAGTGCCGTTTGATTATCTCAATATCATGTTCCGCGGCAAGGTTCCGGAGGAATTATTCGGTATTCCGCTGCCTGTGGATAAAAAGATGCGGGATATTCTGCTTAATTTGAAACATGAATATGAATTTCAGGGGAAATATCATTCCGACATGATCGGTTGTCTTCTGAATGAACTGGTTATATATCTGGTCCGGCAGCTTGATGCGCAAAACAACAAAAAAGTGCCGCAGATCCAATCCAACCGGATTTATTACGAATCGGAAAAAGTGGATAAAGCGATTGCAATCATCCGGGAGCATTATAACACGCCGCTGCATGTCAGCGATGTTGCCAAAGTCATCCGGATCAGTCCATCCCATCTGCGGTTATTGCTCCGTCAAAATACCGGGAAAAATTTTACTGCGCTTCTTCACGGTTTCCGGATTGAAGCGGCAAAACATCTGATTCGTGAAGAAGGATATTCCTTTTCTGAAATCTCCTCAAAAATTGGTTTTGAATCCCCCACATTCTTTTTCAAATTGTTCAAACGTTATACCGGAATGACCCCGAAAGAATTTGCAAAAAAACTGGATTGATCACGAACCGTTTTTTTTGCCTCTTCGACGTTTTATGCCATAGAATCAGATCTCCTTTGAGCTTGAAAATTCCGGGAACTGCTAGAGTTTGAATTTGAAGTACTCACGAAATCATGTAAGAAAAGACTCAATGTCCGAAAGAATTTAGAATCACTGTTAGACCAGCCCCGAATGGGGCGGCAAGAGTCAAACAG
>JAFVSW010000035.1 GCA_017503545.1 Lentisphaeria bacterium
ACTTTACACCATCATAATATTTTTTTGTAACTCTAAATGCATATTTCTTTATTTGTACAACTAAAAGCTCATTTTTGTTTTTGTAATACTGAATGCAAAGTATGCTATTTACAGGTGTGCGTTTACTTTTTCAATTATCACAAATAAAAAATATTGAAAATAAATGTGCTGTAATCTTGACAAACGAAATCTTCCATGTTATATTTAAGTAATCGTAAAAAACATCAACCGAAAGAGCATACGGGATTGATTTTGAATTGCAAGGTGCGAAAATCAAACACAATATCATGTCTGCCGATCCGCGTTTTTCCAATAGGAAACATTCGTGCATCAATCAGAGATTTGTTATTTTTACAGCGGAAAAAACGGAATTGAGATTCCATAATAAAACCGCAATACCGGGTAAAAATATCGCACAGAATCATGTGACACCCCGCCATTACTTTGAACATGTAAAAAAGTCGTAACACATAGAAACAACAAAATATAGGAGATGTATTATGAATATTCCGGAACCATTGCCGCGTGTCGCTGCATTCGAAAAAATGGGATTTGGTATTTTTGTTCACTGGGGATTGTATGCCCAGGGAGGCAGAGGCGAATGGGCGCAGCACGTTTACAACGTTCCGTCCGATGAATATGCAAAATGGATGGATACATTTACGGCGGAAGATTTTGATGCCCGTGAACTGGCTGCAATGGCAAAAAAAGCCGGGGCAAAATATATTACCCTCACAACCCGTCATCACGAAGGTTTTTCTCTGTATGACACTTGCGGCTTAAATGATTTCGATGCACCCCATTCCCCCGCAAAACGGGACTTGGTCCGGGAATTTGTGGATGCCTGCCGGGAATTTGATATCGTGCCGTTCTTCTATCACACCACTCTGGATTGGAGGTGGCATAACAAGAAGACCCAGGACCTTGATCTGGATGAGTTCAATGAATATCTGGATTATCTTTACAAATCCGTGGAAATCCTCTGTACCAATTACGGCAAAATCGGCGGCCTCTGGTTCGATGGTAACTGGTCACGCCCCAAGGACGACTGGCAGGAAGAACGTCTCTACAAGATGATCCATCGGTTGCAGCCGGATGCCATGGTCATCAACAATACCGGTCTGGGTGCCCTTGGCGCTTTTGGTAAATCGGAAGAGATTGACTCGGTTACATTTGAAAACAATACGGCAAAACCGGTCAACCGGGAAGGTATGAAAAAATATATTGCAGGCGAAGTTTGCAAGACCATGAATTCTCATTGGGGACGCAGTAACCGCGACTTCAATATGCTTTCTCCGGCACGCGTTATCGAACGTCTTTGCCAGAGCCGCGGCAGCGGAGCCAACTTCCTGATGAATATCGGTCCGGAAGCACAGGGTAAGATTCCCAATTACGAAAAAGCCTTGTTTGAGTTGGTTGGACAGTGGATGGATATTTTCGGTGAAGCAATTTACAATGGCAAACCGGTATACAATATCAAATGTCAAGGCAATGACTTTATGCTGCAAAATGGCAATACGTATTATTACGTTGCTATGAATCTTTCCATGGGCGGTGACGCCAATGTCGTGGCAAACGTGGTCAGAGGTCCGCGCTCCGTCGATGGATTTGACAAAAAGATCGTTTCTGCAAAATGGATGGATGATGGAGAAGAAGGAGAATTTATTCAGGATGCAGACAAAAAATTGTTGACCATCAAGTGCGATCCGTTCCCCTACGGTACTGACCTGGTCGTCAATATTCTGAAAATCGAAACCCTTTGACGGAATGATGATAAGGATCAAGTACCTATGAATAAATTGATTATATTCGATCTTGACGGCACGCTGATCAACTCCGTCGGGGGAATAGCACAATCGGTCAACCGCACCCGTATTGAGTTAGGATTCAAACCGTTGGAGGAATCCGTCATCACATCCTTTACGGGTGATGGTGCAAAAAAATTACTGGAACGTTCATTTGCCGATGTTACTCTGCCCGTACCTTTGGAGGATGCGGTACAAATGATGATCCGGAATTATGCCGCTGACCCGATTTATCACACCTGGCTTTATGATGGCGTCAGCGAAGGTCTGGCACGTCTCAAACAAGCCGGCTGGATCACGGCAGTTGTCAGTAACAAACCACAGTTGGTGGCGGAAAAAATCATCAGCGGACTCGGTATTGCAGATCTGCTCAATGAAAACATTGGCGGTGGAGCCGGATTCCCGTTGAAGCCTGCGCCGGATGCCATGTTGTATCTGCGCGGAAAATATCAGGCGGATCCGGAATGTTGTTATATTGCAGGGGACAATCATACGGACCTGAATGCGGCAAAGAATGCGGGAATGAAAAGTATTTTCTGCCGTTATGGTTTTGGTATCAAGATGGATGCGGAGTCAACGATCGAGGTGGATCATTTTTCAGAATTGACAGATTATCTTATCCGGAATGAATGTTGATTTCCTCTCCGGATGGATGCCCCTGTACCAATCCGGTGCAATGGGGGTAAGAAATTATACATAAAAATCACTCCTGTCCGGTAAAAATTTCCGGATAGGAGAGGTCTGCCGGGATTTATTGTATGTTAAAATGTTCATTGTCTTTTAATATTTAACACAAAAATCCCTGCCTGTGTATTATAACAGCATATATTCTTAAGGTATAATTCTATACTTCAATATGGTTTTGAAAAAAATCACAGATATCCCATAATTTTTCAAAAAACG
>JAFVSW010000036.1 GCA_017503545.1 Lentisphaeria bacterium
AGCGGCAATTGCCAAAGTCTTGAAAGACGAAGGTTACATTGCTGACTATGCAGTGGAAGGTGATGTCAAAAAAGTTTTGACAATCCAGATGAAATATTATAACCGCCAGTCCGTCATCGAGGACCTTCAGCGTGTTTCCAAACCGTCATGCAGATTGTATTGCGGTTGCAAAAACATCCCGAACGTAAAAGATGGTCTGGGTATCGCAATTCTCTCCACTCCGAAGGGAATTCTCAGCGGCAAAGAAGCTGCAAAACTCAACGTCGGGGGAGAAATCCTCTGCTACGTCTGGTAAGGATAGGAATAGAAAATTATGTCCCGTATCGGTTCTAAATCTATTGTTGTTCCCGCAGGCGTAAAAGTTTCCGAAGACAACGGTTTCGCCGTTGTCACCGGCAAACTGGGTACTCTCCGGGTTCCTCTGCAGAAGCACATTTCCATGGAAGTCACTGATTCTGAAGTAATCGTTAAACGCGATGATGATACCTCTGAAGCCAAAGCGCTTCATGGTCTCACACGCAGCCTCATCAATAACGCAGTTATCGGTGTTGTCAGCGGTTACAAGAAAGAATTGGCGATTGTCGGGGTCGGTTACAAAGCCACTCTGGAAGGTGCTAATAAACTTACACTTACTGTCGGTCTTTCCCATCCGGTTGTCTTTATGGTTCCGGAAGGCATCAAAGCTACCGTTACAGATGGTACAAAGATCCTTCTCGAAGGATTTGACAAACAGCTCGTCGGGGAATGTGCTGCACGCATCCGTCGTTTCCGCAAACCTGAGCCCTACAAAGGCAAAGGTATCCGTTATGCGGATGAACATGTGGTGATCAAGCCCGGCAAGACTAACGCATAAGGACATTTGAGAAAATGATCAGAACTACAAAAATGAGACGGGTGCTCCGTCACCTCCGTCTCCGGAAGAAAATTTCCGGAACGGCTGCACGTCCCCGTATGTGCGTCAGCCTGACTGCCAACAATATGTATGTGCAGTTCATCGATGATGAAGCGGGTTGCACACTTGCAGCAGTTTCCACACTTTCTCCGGAATTCAAAGCGTTGAATCTGAAGCGCAATGTGGAAGCAGCAGCAGCACTTGGTAAACTTGCCGGTGAAAAAGCTGTTGCAGCATCGATCAATACCGTGGTCTTTGACCGTGGTGGGTTCCAATATCACGGCCGTGTGAAAGCGTTGGCTGATGCTGCGCGTGAAGCCGGTCTGAAATTCTAATGGAGACTTGAGATATGGCATTCGATAAAAATTCCCGTAAGGAAGAAGCCGGATTCCAGAAATCCGCTCCTGTTTCCGAGTATGAAGAAATCGTTCTGGCGATCAACCGTTGCTCCAAGGTTGTCAAAGGCGGCCGTAACTTCAGTTTCGGTGCTTTGGTTGTCGTTGGTGACCGCAATGGTAAAGTCGGTTACGGTTATGGTAAGGCAAACGAAGTTACCGATGCAATCCGCAAAGGTGGCGAAGCTGCCCGCAAGAACATGATTACCATTCCCATGCGCGGTACCACTGTTACACACACTGTGGAAGCCAAATATCGTGGTTCCAGCGTCCTGATCCGTCCGGCATCCGGCGGTACCGGTTTGATTGCCGGTACCAACATGCGTGCTGTACTGGGTCTTGCCGGTGTGGTTGACGTGTTGACCAAGTCTCTTGGTTCCAGCAATCCCTCCAACGTAGTGAAAGCTACATTCAAAGCCATTTCCATGATGCATTCCAAAGATGATATCATGACGAAACGCGGCAAAACTCAAGGAGAAGCGAAATGAGACTCCATGATATTCAGATCACTCCCGGTTCCCGCAAAGTGAGACACCGTGTTGGTCGTGGTGACGGCTCCGGTTGGGGCGGCACTGCCGGCCGCGGTGAAAAAGGTCAGAAGTCCCGTACCGGTTCTTCTATCCGTCACCACTTTGAAGGGGGGCAGACTCCTTCTTTCCGCCGGATCCCGAAACGTGGATTCAACAGCGGCATCAAAGAAATCTTCAACGTTGTCAACGTTGACATGTTGGATAAAGCATTTGAAGCCGGTGCCGAAGTTACCTCTGACATTCTCCGTCAGAAAGGTTTGATCGGCAAAGCTGTTGCTCCGCTGAAGATCCTGGGCAATGGAGAGATCTCCAAGGCTCTGACCGTAAAAGCAGAAAAATTCTCTGCTACTGCAAAATCCAAAATCGAAGCGGCTGGCGGTAAAGCAGAAGAGATTGCCTGAACCATCCGCTCATAACGGGCGCCTTGTCGCGCCGGGAAACGAGGAACAATGTTTAAAGCATTTATCAATTCCTTTAAGGTCAAGGAACTTCGTGACCGTATTCTTTTTACTGCCGGTATTATTATACTGTGCCGTATTGCGGCTAACATTCCTTGTCCGGGTGTGGATACTTACAATCTTTCCCTGTACTTCGACAAAGCGGTTCAAGACAATCCTGCCGGTCAGCTGATGGGCATGTTTGACCTCTTCACCGGGGGCGCACTTCAGAAGTTCGCCATTGGTGCATTGGGGATCATGCCCTATATCTCTGCGTCAATTATTATGCAGTTGCTTGTCCCGGTTCTTCCTTCTCTTGAAAAACTCAAACGGGAAGGGGAAGCCGGGCACAACAAAATCAACCAGTACACCCGCTATCTGACAATCATCATTTGTATTGTTCAGGGCGCGATGGCTGCGATGGCAATGGTCAATCCCTCTCGTTTGGGATTGCCTGAACCGGTTGCAGGACATCCGCTGGTTCCGGGTGCGGGTCCGGGTTTCGTTTTCATGTCTGTTATTATTCTGACATGCGGAACGATGATCCTGATGTGGCTGGGTGAACGCATTACTGAAAAAGGTATCGGAAACGGTGTATCTCTGATTATTACAATCGGTATTATTGACCGTCTTCCTCAGGCTGTTATTTCCCTTTATGAAATGTTTGTCGGCGGTCAGACTGCTGCAGGCGGTAAATTCCGTGCTGTGCATCTCCTGCTGCTGCTGATCATTTTTGCGGTTGTAACGGCTCTTACTATTGTACTTACGCAGGGCGTGCGGAAAATTCCGATCCAGATGGCTCGTAAAACAGTCGGCAACAAATTTACCGGGGGTAATACATTCCTTCCTTTGAAGGTCAATTTCCCTGGTGTTATGCCGATCATTTTTGCCGGTGCGATCCTCATGTTTCCGCCGATGCTGTTCCAGTTTGCACCCTGGGATTGGGTGCGCGGACTTGCCGTTTATTTCGCTCATGAATCCTATTCTTATATGGTGATTTACGGATTGCTTATTCTTGCATTCTCCTATTTCTGGGTTGCAAATATGTTCAATCCCGTTCAGATTTCTGATAACCTGAAAAAAGAAAGTGCCTATATCCCCGGTATCCGTCCCGGTAAACCCACTGCGGACTTCCTGGACAATACCATGACACGCGTCACCTTTGCCGGTGCAGTGTTCCTGTTGGGTCTTTCTATTTTCCCCATGCTTCTCACAAAATGGATGACCATTCCTTATTCTGTTGCCAGTTTCTTTGGCGGCACAAGTTTGCTGATCATTGTCGGTGTTACCATTGACACACTCAGCCAGATGGAATCTCACCTTGTGATGAAGAATTATGACGGCTTCCTTAAACGCGGCCGTTTGCGCGGAAGAAGATAATTTCTTTCGTAATCGAATAGATTCTATTAAGACTCACTCTTAATCGGGTGGGTCTTTTTTTTTATCCCTTTTTTTATATGCGTTTCTGCCCTTCTCCTGCGTTTTCTGTCTTAACTTGCACAATGACTGCATCTCGACATTCGAAGCGTCTCTATGCCCTTAAAAATGCAATTCGGCAGGGGGAAATGAATAACCCGGTAATGATGATCGTGTATCATTACCGGGTATGGGCGTTTTAGGGATGCCGACAGGAGAAACTGCCGACGTTTGTTGGAAAATGTTCAGTCTTTTTTCAGCATTTGAATCATTTCCCCGCGTGACGGGCGGAGCTGGCTGGTGCTGAGCAGAGGCCGAACCGTTTTCAGAGCTTTCAATTCTGCCTGTTTTTCTGAATTACCGGAGCGCAGATAACGAGCTTTGACACTTTCATAATATTCTTTCTGGGTATCGGTCAAGGCATCCATACATTTCTGTACCTGGTTGGAGGAAACGCTTTTTTGACTGTCGGCAGGGAAGATTGCATTATAATGACCGGCAAGATGTTCCGCCAGGTCATCATCACTCATTTTATTCAATTGTGTTTTTTCCTGTGCAGTGAGGGCACGTTTTTTTGCTTGGTCAGCAGCTTGTTCCTTTTTCAGCTGTCTTTCTTTTGCGAGCTGATCGCGTTGTTTTTCCTGTTGTTTTCGCTGCTGCTCGCGCTTTTTTTCTTCCTTCAGTCTTTTTTCCGCATGTACTTTCTGCCTGATTTCATTTTGAAAGCGATTGAGGATATGCTCAATGTGCTGCATTGCCAAACGCATATCCCGTTTTAATTCTCTGTTGTAATCCTTTTTGGAACTTTTGCTTCCTGTGCGTATTGCAAAATTTTTCAAATCTGCATCCGGAATACTGTTATTTTTTCTTGCGTACCGGCAATATGCAAGGAGAACTCTTGTTTCTGTGTGCAAATTATGGAATTTTACCAGTTGGGGCATTTCTTTTTGCAGAATTTTCTGAACGTTTTCTGCCGATTTGAGCATAAGCGCAAGCCGGTTGTCAAAATGCTGTCCCCATGCGTGATTAACGGAATACTTTTCAATTTTGTCTGCAACCAAACGATAATACCGGAAGAGTCGTATGTATTGAAATACGGGGACCCATTCCTGTAAAATCTCTGGAGTGGGAAAATTATGGATCCCGGCTTCCCGCAATGCGTTGAAGTCATTGGAAATTAAATCAAATAAGTGAGATACCGGCAGATATTCCATGGGAGACCCTTTTGTGTAACGGTTATTTTTTCTGTTATAGCCGTTTTTTTTGATCTGCCATTCCAGTTTGGTTGCATATTGATCAAACATCAAATCATCGCCGAGTTGATATTCCTCGACTTTTTTCTGGAGTTTGTAACTTTTTGTCTTAAAGTCGTCCAACGCCTTTGTGAATTCTTCATATCGAACAGAGGTGTTATCCAGACTGCGGACATTCCAAAAAATATGTGCCAGTTTATGATATGGATTCCGTGCTTCCCAATATGTTTTTACTTCACCGCAGAGAGGTAATGTTGCAAAAGCAGCAAGCAATGATATGAGCAGAAATTTGTACATTCTTATGATCCTCCATGTTGACCTTGCATCAATTCTCTGCGATGAATTATAATCACGAGATTTATGCTTATTCTTCGGTGGCGGCAGCCAACATGCCGGAGAGAACATCCTGCATGCTGTAAATACGTCCGCCTTCCTGCTGATCTGTGATATAGCGTGCTGCGCGCAATGCACCGCGGGCAAATGTATCTCTGCTGGATGCACGGTGAATCAGTTCAATGCGTTCGCCTTCGGATGCGAACATGACCGTATGATCACCGACGATGTCGCCGCCGCGGACGGAATGAACGCCGATTTCCTGAGTGTTTCTTGCACCGACGATTCCGACTCTGCCATGTCTGAGATCTTCATCAATGGAAAGTTTACGTGCCGCACAAAGGATTTGTGCCAAAGTCATGGCCGTTCCGCTGGGGGCATCTTTTTTCTTGTTATGATGAGCTTCGATGACTTCGATATCGAAATCTTCGGGGAGAATCCGCGCAGTGAGTTCGGAAAGATAGAAAAGGAGGTTGACACCGACACTGTAATTGGTGGAAAGAACGATTCTTCCGCCCTGCTGTGCAAGCGTATTGATTTCTTCCAAATCCTGTTCCGAAAGCGCAGTTGTGCCGATTACGATGGCAACATCATTTTCAACGGCGAGTCTCACATGATTGAGTACATTGCCGGTTGAGAAATCAACAATTGCATCTGCGTTTTTGATGGCGAGGTCCATATCTTCCAAAATGGGGACATTCAGTTCACCGACACCGGCGACACTGCCGGCATCCTGTCCGATAAATTCGGATCCGGGATATTCGGTTGCTCCGACGAGCTGTAAATCATTATCGAGTGCGATATTGGCAACCAGTCTGCGGCCCATACGTCCTGCGGCACCAGTGATGATAATTTTCAACATAATACAAATCCTTTCTGTTATTATCTTATTTCTGCGGGTAATATATCATGCAGAAAAAAAAGTTTCAAGAAAAAACTGCAAGTTTTCCGTTGAAAAACGTGAAAATTTTCTATGAAACTTGCGTAGATATTCCATAAATTTTCAAAGGACAGGTGTTTTCTCAGAAGATAATTGATTTTTGAAAAAGTGATTTTGGCAGATTTATGTTGATGAATCGGGATGTTATTTGATGTCTGATTTGAAATATTTTATGGGATATCTGTATGAAACTTGCGAAAAATAAAGATTTTTTCAACTTTTTTTGATTTTTTTTATGTTTTCGACTTGCATTTATTGATTTTGTGGTTTATAATGCAGACAGAGAGATGAAAGAACGATAAAATCTCTCAATAGAAGTAACCCTCAGCGAAAGGAGGTTTCTTATGGAAATCACAGTCAGCGTCAGACACTTCGAACTCAGTAACGAAATCCGTGAGTATGCAAAGGGTGCTATTGAAGCAGCATTTGCTGAATTCCGGTTAAAGATCAGCCATGCGGATTTGGTTCTTGACTTGCAGCGCAATATGACGAGTGCCTCCCTCAGTGTCGCCATCAAAGACAATCCGGTCAGTGCCGTTTCCGCCGCCTACGACAATGTTTACAAAGCGATTGAAGAAGTCGTGGACAAATGCAGCACACAGGCGAGAAAGTATCTGGATAAGAAACAGGATCACAAATGCTGTTCTCTGAAAGATGCGGAAGCCGCCAAAGTATCGGAAGCATAATCTGCGATTTTGAATTGAACAATTGAAAGGTTTCGCCCTGTACCCCCGAACGGTACAGGGCTTTTTTTTACTGTTGTCTTGCTGCGGGTGTGATCTTTTGTGTAAAAAAACTCCTTCTTATACGGAGCGTTCGGTATAAGAAGGAGTGAATATATGTTGGAAAGGTTGTTTTGTACGCGGTTATTTAAGCGTAAATGCAGCCGCTTCTTTTTTGAATTTTTCAAAGAAGGCTTTGTTGGAAATTCCTTTCCGTGCCTGCCATAAACCAATGGTATATTCTTTGAAATCAGGATTCAGTTCCACAATCATTTCAGATGCCCAGTTGTCGGTTAAACCCAGTTTTGCAGATTTGACCGGGGTGTTGCCCAGGATGATGAGACAGGGACCCTGACCTTTATCTTTTGCCGAGCCGTCATTGATCATATCGTACAGGATAAGATACTTGTCATTTGCGTTCAATGGCTGATGCTGCGGAGCCTGTTCCATGGTGCGGACCGCAGTCTGTGCTTTTCTTTGATATCCGTTATTCCAAACAACCTTGCCGTTTTTCTTGAGGATATTGGATACCAGATATCCGATACGGAGTTTGATGTTTTTATACGGAGTAATACTTTTTTCCGGAACGACACGGAACCAGAGGACCGGTGAATCCGGGCGCATGTAATAAATCACGCGGATTTTAGCACCATCGAAATTATAAAGCAGGGAACCGCCTTTTTTATTTCCTTCCTGCCAGGGTGTCATATCCTCCGGTTTCAACAAAAGGTTCCGGTCATGGATTCCGTTAACGGTCAATGTGAGGAAATCGACGTGGGCAGAGAAGCCGTATTGACCGCAATCCAACTGGAGTTTACGTGTTTGCCGGAGTTTTGCATCCGGTTTGGATAAGAGGGCGCGGACTTCAAAGAAACCGTGACCGTTATGAATCCGGATGGATTTGCGGACGGCGTATGATTCCGGTTTATACACATTGGGGTTGTTATTGACGGTTGTCGTGACGGGGAGGTCCGCCGCCATGCAAGCGGCGTTGACGAGGAATGCCGCCGCGATGAATGTGAGTTGAGGAAGTTTCATCTTTTAATCTCCTTTGCCATTGAATTTTATGATGGAATATTTGGAAACATCGTGGTTATGTCCGAGAGTCATAGAGGACGAAGAATATTCTTCCTTGCCGCTCTTTTTTGTGTGGCAGATATTGGCGAGCCAGGAATCATACGGGGCAGGAGCTTTTACATCCATTGCGGAGTATGGCACAAAAAATTCTGCGGTCCACTCATTTTTGCCGATGATCGTCTTGTAGACATATCCATTTGCGTGCCAGTTTCCGTATGGCTGCGGAATGGGGGCAAAACGACGCTGTTTTTTCGCCTGATGTCCATTTGGATCGAAAGACATGTGGTAATAATTTTCCTGTTTTGCGCCGGGCGAAATAAAAAATTCAAAATGGTCATTTGTCCATATGGAAGAAAGTTTACGTTCTACCGGATAGGGCATTTTTGCGAATCCGTAAATACCTTTCTGATCCCAGGCAAGTTTGACTGTTACCGGCGCAGTATATTTTTTATTGCTGCCGTAAGGACAGAACATTTTGACCGGTTTGATCGTTTTCCAGATGGTATCTTCTTTGCCATCGACTTTGATCGTACCGTCTTTGAGCAGTTGGTGTACGCCGTAAACGGGACGTTCAAAACTCTGCCGTGTCCGGGAAGCTGCAAATGCTTCCGGCCAGCGTTGCGCCAGAAGTTTGAAATGTTTTTTTGCGGTTTCGTTTCCTGCCGGAAGATCTTTTTCCGCCTGTTTCAAAAATGCCTCCATTTTATCAACGGCGACAGGGGATGGAAGAATATCCAGTGTAGCAGTTAAGCGTGTGCAGTCGATATATGTTTTCTTGAGCAGCGTATGGAATTTAACAAGACTTGCGGCCGCTTTTTTGCCGTACAGCAGTTCAAACATTTCTTTGATTGCGGCATCGGTATTGAAATCCGGGTTCCACATCAAACGATACATGGCGTATTTGGAGTAGAAATGATTCCAGAAATCATAAAACGCACAATGATCGAAAAAGAGAGAATCCCGTTCCGCCCATTTACCCCAGCGTTTCAATGCGGCACCGGTCATTTCCGGGACCATGGCGCGGGCATACATGTTGGTGTTGTGATTGTACCCGTAAATACGGCGGACGGGATTGCCGGTTGTTGCTTCCCATTCTGCCATTTCTTTCTGCATATCCGACCATGCCTGTTCATTATAGATCAGGCCGGGGAAATTACCGGCGCAGTATTGAACTTCCACATTTTTGGAAAGTTTCCACCGGGGATCAAGGGACGCGCGCTGAATGTCATAATACGCCATAACGACCAGTTTAATGCCCGGCAATTCTTTCTGCATTTGTTTATCCATGTATTGCATCATTCTGCCGTAAATATTCGCCATGGGCGCACCGCGTTTTTTATCGGCATCGGTAATGAGATTGAGTTTCCGGACGACGGGATCGATTTCGATATCCGCCACATTGATCCGGTGATCTGTCACGCCGAATGTGACATAGGTATTGTTTGCCCAATTCCATCCATCATTGATTTTACCCTTGGATTTGTAATATTTTTTGAGCGAATGAATCAGCAGATCGACGAATTCCAGATTGAGCGGATCGTAATAATTCCCTATGATATCATTGGGGGCATAATAAAAATTGCCGTTGGGAGATTTGTAGAAAATGGTGTTGAGTTTATCCGGATAGGCTTTCGGGAATTTTTTATCATGGGGATCATGTCCACCGAAGGGCGGGCGGGTCTGCCCCATTCTCCAGCGGTCATTGATCCAATCTGCCCATTTCATAGAAAGATCATCGCCGAGGAATACTTTCCATTCATCCACGAATCCGGCACGGCGGTAAGAGTTTTTTGTCAGTTTGGACATGGTACTGTTGACCCAGAAAATCCCGTTTCGGCTGTGGAATCGGGGATAATCCGTATAACGCATGGGAGTAACAGTGATATTCTTCAATTCCGGAAAAAGACATCCGGTTCCCGGCATGTAATAACGGACGCCGAAGATACGTTCCAGTACGTCATAAGCACCATACAAAGTAGCGCGGACATAACCTTTTTTGTCCAGGGGATCCTTATTGAAATCCGGGTCAACGGAAGAATCTCTGCCGGCGATAACAAGTCCATCGGGGACTGTTACGACTTCAAAACCTTCGAGTTTGAGTTTTGCAAAATCGATGTGTTTTTTAGAATAATCATTTTCCCCGAATACTACAAGATACGGATACTTCTTTTTTGCTTCCGGGATTTGGGAGGAACGGAAGACTTCCAGTTCTTTACCGGTTCCTTTTTGAATGGCAAGTTTCCATTCATTGACTGCCAGCAACAGACTGCGCCCCCGTTCGGAACCACGTTCTTTGTGCAGATCCGCAACAAGGGCAAATTGCGGGACACCGTTTTTTATGAGTTCAATGGGTGCATGTTTTTCTGCCTGTTTGAATTCGACTTTATTCAGTGCCGGATTTTTCAGATCGTATGCCTGAAGTATGCAGACACACCCCAACAGCAAAACCGACAAAAGAGTTTTGTTCATGATTTCTTCTCCTTAATTATACTTTTAATTTAATTTTTTCCAAAATATGTGCTGTTGTACCATAGATTTTTGTTGGATGGAAAATCGCCCTGGATCTGACGTGTGGAGAGCCATTCCACATGTCCATCCACAAAGGCTGCATTACTTCCGGCACCCGATGTCATTTTGGCTAACCCTACCCGTGGTCTTCCAAGATGCCGTCCAAAGTCCGAAGTATCAGTCACTACCGTCAATCCGCTGTTACCATCGATATGCCAGTTTTCGATATTTGCAAAGTAGGATCCGCCGTGGGCTTGACCGGCAGCATAACCGGTGTCAATAAAATAAACTTTACGGGAAACGGATTTCACATCTTTCAATTTCATTTGATAAAGAAAATTTGCATAGTAATTTTCCCCTCCGAGTCCATGTTTCGGTATGCCGTAATGTGGAGTTTGCGCATAACTCATGATTCCACCACCTTCCCGCATAGAGGGACAATGAAACGGGGAAGGTTTTTTGTTGAATTTTGCATCAATAGATGTCCAAAGTCCTACCGGAACCCACTTGATTCCGATGTATTGCTGAATACGGTATGTCCAGATTTCAATGTTCTCATTGCTTATAGATTCCCCATTCGGTTTTTCTCTGGGGGCATTATTGCTGTAAGACAACAGATATTCATTTGCATCGCTGATATATTGGATCATGCCGGATGCCAATGTTTTCAAATTGGTCTGACAGGAGGCTTTCCTGGAGATTTCCCTTGTACGGGAAAGTGCAGGCAACAGCATGGATGCCAGGATTGCAATGATTGCAATAACAACCAGCAGTTCGATAAGAGTAAAACCGCCTTTCTTTTTTGCATAACCCACTGAAATTTTGTTCATGTGTTTTTCCTTTTGTTAAAATGGAATTGATATTTTTTACAACCTTAATGTCTCAATATAAATAGCAAAAAAACGTTTGTCAAGCGAAATAATAAAAAAGTTTGATTCAAAACAGATATTTCCTCTTTTTTTTTCAAAATAATCTGTTTTTTACAGAAAATAATGCCGTATCAGAATCAATTTCAAAAATGGCAGTTTAAAATTTTTTTTCTTTTTATTGCGCCGGAATGTGCAGAATAAGCCTTGTAAAAAAGATTTTTTTCAAAAAAAATCTGGAATATTATAAAAAAAATACTTGACATGTGATACTTTTTGTTGTATTATATAACAGAATGTAACAGAAGGATTATAATAGTACAGAATTAAAAACAGTTAGTGTAAAAACTGTAAAGTGATTCTGTTAAAATAAAGACTGCCAGAATTTTGCTGTAATTACCTTACAAATCATCTTAATCAAAAATGGAAAGGAGATCCAAAGATGAAAAAAGTAATTTTCGTAATCGCATTGGTTTTTGCTGGTGCAATCCTGTTGTCTGCCGCAGAAGTGAACATCAATGGTAACTTCAAATGGTATTCCAAGAAAACGTTGAGACCTGAACAATGGGGATTGAACATGAACCCTGCTCAGGCACAACAGATTAAATTGACTGTTACCCCTGTCGAAGATAAGACAAAGAGTAATGTTCTGACGATTGATTGCACCAAGGGCAAAAGCGCTCCACTGCGTAATACAAAAGCCATTCTTTGCAAAGCCGGTGATAAAATCACTGTTACCGCAGATGTGACGGTCAAAGGCAGTTTTTCTTTCACATGGAGCAAATACGGTAAAAAAGGTTTCCTCCGTGCACAGGGCAAAGCTTTCCGTTTGCTCGGCAAGAAAACAACTGTTAAATTTGAAACGATCCTGACCGAAGACAAACCGGCAAAAGAACTTTACAGAGTTCACCTTGTAATGAACTTCCCCGGCGGCAAAGTTTCCACCGTGGAAAATGTTAAAGTCGATTTGATTCCTGCTGCTGAAGTCGCAAAAGAAGCTGCCGCAGCAAAATAAAATCGGAAAGATCATTACCGCAAATAAAATGCGGAGCCGAAAACTTTTACAACAGGTTTTCCGCTCCGCGTTTTTTTATTTGCAGATTTATACCGGATTATTTTTTAGATGCCCGGTTCCGCAGAAGAAGATCTGCAATGACGAGTGCCGCCATGGCTTCGGCAATCGGAACAATGCGGGGGACAAGACAGGGATCGTGCCGCCCCGTGATTTCCACATCCACTTCTTCCCCGCGAATGTTGACCGATTTCTGCACGGATGCAATGGAGGGAGTCGGTTTAACAGCCAGACGGAATGTTACTGTATTGCCGTTTGACATGCCGCCGAGGATACCGCCCGCATGATTGGTCAAAAATCCATTGACATTCATTTGATCGTTATTTTCGGAGCCCAATTTCTCCGCGACCTCAAAACCATCCCCGATTTCAATGCCTTTTACGCCGCCGATTGACATAAACGCATGAGCAAGTAAGGCATCCAGTTTATCAAAAACAGGTTCACCCAAGCCGACGGGAAGACCGGAGATTTCCCCATAAATCGCTCCCCCGATGCTGTCTTTTTTGGCTTGTGCTTCTTTGATGGCCAGTGCCATTTTTTCTGCCGCATCCATATCGGCAGAACGGACGATATTCTGTTCCACATTTTCCCAATTATACGGAGGTGGAACGGCTTTGATTTTTCCGATTTGACTGGTACAGGCTTTTATGGAGATCCCGTTCTCTTTCAGAAACAGTTTTGCGATGGCTCCGGCAGCAACACGGGCAGCCGTTTCCCGTCCGGAAGATCTGCCGCCGCCGCGATAATCCCGAATGTCATATTTTTTCTGGAACGTGTAGTCTGCGTGACCGGGGCGGAACAGTTCGGCAACATTGGAATAATCGGCAGAATGATGATCCCCGTTCCGCAACAGGATTGCAATGGGTGTGCCGGTTGAAACACCCTGGAAGACGCCGGAGAGAATCTCGCCGCAATCGGCTTCTTTCCGTTGCGTGCTGACAGCGGATTGACCGGGTTTACGCCGATCCAATTCCTGCTGGATGAATTGAGGATCAATGTGGATTCCGGCGGGGACACCATCGACAATGACGCCCAGTGCTGCGCCGTGAGATTCACCGAACGTAGTTATTCTGAAAAGCGAACCGAAAGAGTTATTCATGCTATTTCTCCAGATATTTTCAAATTGACAGCCATAAATATGCCATGATTTTCTGATTTTTCAAGAATTGAATCAAAAAATCATGCAAAAAAATCACATGTTTTTTTGAGAAAATGTGCGGGACTAAATTGCAAAATCTTGCAATTATGAAATGAAAAACACCGGAGGGTATGTTATTACATAATGACTGGAAACCATATCCGGTGATTCCTTTGAGCAGATTGATGCGGCGGTTCAGACACCGAACGCGCTTTATTGGTTTGAGTTCAAAAACCGATAATAAACCGACAGCGGAAACCATTTTACCAATCGGTAAATGTGATTTCCGCTGCCGGTTTTGTCTTTTTAATTTTTATCTCAGAGGTAATTTCAAAAGTCCGGCAAAATTTGACTGAAAAAGGATTGTTGAAGAGATGGAAATGGTAGTTTGTTCCGGCGTCGCCACCTTATGGCTATGCCGTGACAAGGCGTGGAAAATAACCATCCACCTTCGCCAAGGCTACGGCGGACAAGCCTCAAACGCTCCGTTTTCAGATCTCAACAAGAGTTTTCAGGCATTTTTGAAGACTTTTGAA
>JAFVSW010000037.1 GCA_017503545.1 Lentisphaeria bacterium
AATGTAGTTCTGATGCCTTATCCCCAGGGTTACGCTTCGCTCACCCTGGGCTGTCTGACTCTTGCCGCCCTTTCAGGGCTAGTCTATTGGCAAATCCGAGTTTGTCTGGACGTTTAGGTTTGTGCTTATTTTACGTGTAAAACTGGTCGATTCTACATTCCGTATTTGCTTATCAGCTGTTTTTGTGCATAATTGTGGCACAAACCGTCGAAGAACCTTTATTTTCAACTGAAATCCGTCCCTTTTTTTCTTGACTTTTGACGTTTTGTGATGTAAATTACACGATTACTATTTATTATTTTAAATATAAGCAAACAAAGAATGAGGATTACGGGTAAAAATGAGTAATGATTTTTCCTACCTGTCCGAAGCCGGAACAGACAAAAGTGGTCTGATTAAAGGCTTGCAGCTTATTCAGGCAAAGGAAGGATACGTCCCCGATGATGGTATCCGCGCTGTTGCAAAACATTTTGGTGTGGCAGAAGCGGAAGTTGAAGGAGTATTGACTTTTTATGCTCAATTCAAGCGGCAGAAACCGGGTAAATATCAAATCTGTATTTGCGACGGTACCGCATGTCATATCAAAGGTTCCACCCAGATTGCAGCCTGGCTTTCTGCCGAATTGGGTATCAAGGACGGTGAAACAACGGAAGATGGTTTGTTTTCCATTGAAACAGTCGCCTGTCTCGGCTGCTGCTCGCTGGCTCCGGTCATGTCCGTCAACGGTAAAGTTTACGGAAAACTGGACCGCAAGGGATTGACCCGTATTCTTAACGATTACAAAAAACTGGGCTGAGGTAATAAATATGTCATCGATCAAAAGAATCAAAGTCGGTACAGCATCCTGCGGGATCGCTGCCGGTTCCCAGGCCGTATTTGACGCACTGACCCGCTGCGCCGGAGACATCCCGGTTGTCGGTGTCGGATGTATCGGACACTGTTACGCCGAACCGTTGGTGGAAGTGGAACTGCAGGATGGGTCCAGCGTTTTCTATTCCAAAGTCAATGGTACAGATGAAACCGCAAAATCCATTTTGGCATTGAGTGAAGAAGGCCGTTTTGTCATTCCTCAGCGCAGAGCCGAACTGGAACATATTTTTGTCACCCGTCTCGCCGGGCGCATCGTCCCCACCAGCTTGGAAGAATACAAGGCAAACGGCGGTTTCAAAGGTCTGACACGTGCTTTGACCATGACGCCTGAAGCCGTCGTGGAAGAAGTCAAGCAGTCCGGACTGCGCGGGCGCGGCGGTGCCGGATTCTCCACCGGCATGAAATGGAGTTTTCTCGCCGCAAAACAAGTGCCGGAAAAAGTTATGATCTGTAATGCGGACGAAGGTGACCCCGGTGCATTCATGGACCGTTCCATGATGGAATCCGTCCCCTATCAGGTGTTGGAAGGGATGATGATCGGTGCCTGGGCAACCGGTGCAACTAAAATTTTTATTTACTGCCGTGCGGAATATCCCCTTGCCATCAAACATCTCACCATTGCCATTGAAGAAATGCAGAAAGCGGGCTTGGATCAACTCCCCGGCCGCAGCAAACCGGTGGAAATCGTGATCAAAGAAGGTGCCGGCGCATTCGTTTGCGGAGAAGAAACTGCCATGATCAATTCTCTGGAAGGTCGCCGCGGAACACCCCGTTTCCGTCCCCCCTTCCCCACAGATAAAGGTTGGAATGGTCTGCCCACCAGTATCAATAACGTGGAAACCTTTGCCAATATTCCGCCTCTCATGGCAGACGGTTGGGAAAAATACGCCTCCGTCGGGACCGAAAAATGCAAAGGAACCAAAATCTTTGCACTTGCCGGTGACTTGCAGAATCCCGGATTGACCGAAGTCCCCATGGGGGCAACCATTGCCGAAGTCGTGTACGAAATCGGCGGAGCCATTCCCGGAACCGTCAAAGCAGTACAGACCGGCGGTCCCTCCGGCGGTTGTATTCCGGCAGATAAATTCGATACAAAAATCGATTATGATTCTCTCGGCGCATTGGGCGCAATCATGGGGTCCGGCGGCTTGATCGTCATCGGCAATCACCGCTGTATGGTGGAAACCGCCCGTTACTTCCTGAGTTTCACACACCGTGAATCCTGCGGCAAATGTACCTTCTGTCGTGTCGGAACCACCCGGATGTATGAAACACTGGAACGCATCGTTGCCGGTCAGGGCTGCGAAGAAGATATTGCGTTTCTGGAAGATTTGGGACAGAAGATCAAGAAAGGTTCTCTCTGCGGCTTAGGTCAGACAGCGCCGAATCCGGCACTTTCCACCATCCGTTATTTCCGGAACGAATACCTGGCGCACGTGAAAGATCATGCCTGCGATGCGCTGGTTTGTCCCGCTCTGGTAGATGTGAAACTGGATACAGAAAAATGTATCAAATGCAAACTCTGTATCAAGACCTGCCCGGTGGGTGCCATTGATAAAGAAACTTTCAAAGTAGACAATACAAAATGCACAAAATGCAATTCCTGTATTGAAGTCTGCCCGAAACATGCCATTTCCCGTGTACGGAAAAATAACCAATAAGGATGATACCCCCCATGTCTGAAACATTCAAATTCATTCTTGACGGAAAAGAAGTGGAAGCCGTAAAAGGGGAAACCATTCTTACGGTCGCAACACGGAACGGAATTTTTATTCCCACACTCTGTCACAACGAAAAAATCAGCCGGACAACCTCCTGTTTTGTCTGTGTTGTCAAAGATAAAAAAACCGGAAAATTCCTCCCGTCCTGCGCCGCAATGCCCGCTCCCGGACAGGAAATCGAATCCTCAACCGAAGAAGTCATTTCCATGCGCCGTACAGCATTGGGATTGCTCCTTTCCGAACATACCGGTGACTGCGAAGCCCCCTGTACCTTGGCATGTCCCGCTCACGCAAGTGTGGAAGAATATGTCCGTGCCTGTCGGAACGGTGATTTTCTCGAATCCCTGAAGATCATCAAAAAACGCATCCCGCTGCCCATGTCCGTCAGCCGGGTTTGCCCACGGTTCTGCGAAAAACATTGCCGCAGAAATATCGACGGCAAACCGGTGGCGATCAATGACGTCAAACGCATTGCTGCCGATTTGCATTACGACACTTATATGGAAGATCTGCCCGCTCTGAACGGGAAAAAAGTTGCAATCGTCGGTGCCGGACCTGCCGGTCTCTCTGCCGCCTATTATTTGCGTCTGGAAGGCGTTCTGCCTGTGGTTTATGAACAGATGCCGGAAGCCGGGGGTATGCTCCGTTACGGTATTCCGGAATTCCGTCTGCCCAAAGATACATTGCGCCGGGAATTGAGCCATTACGCAAAAATGGGTATCGAAATCCGCACCAATCAGAAATTGGGCAGCGATATCACGATTGAAAAACTCACCGCGGAATACGATGCTGTAATCATGGCGGTCGGTTCCTGGAAAGCCTCCGGTATGCGTATCGAAGGCGAAGAACTTGCGCTGCAGGGGATTGAGTTCCTCGGAAAAATCGCTGCCGCAAATTGGCAGAATTGCAGTAATCCGGGAAAAACCGTCATTGTTGGCGGTGGTAATACTGCAATGGACTGCGCACGTACTGCATTGCGTTTGGGCGGGGAAGTCACGGTCGTTTACCGCCGGACAAAAAATGAAATGCCTGCAGAACTGTTGGAAATTGAAGAAGCCATGGAAGAAGGTGTCAAATTCGAATTCCTGACTGCTCCTCTTTCCCTGGCAAAAAATGATGACGGCACACTCGCTCTTACCTGTCAACGGATGGAACTCGGTGCCCCCGATGCCTCCGGACGCCGCGCACCTGTCCCCGTTCCGGGTTCCGATTTCGTCATGAATGTAAATACCGTCATCGGTGCCATCGGACAGCGTACCGTTGTTCCCGAAGGTCTTGCCGCCTCCAAACGGGGAATCGAAGTCACGCCTGCCGATTTGCGCTGCTGTGAAGATAAAATGATCTTTGCCGCAGGGGATTGCGTAACCGGTCCTGCCACCGTTGTAGAAGCTCTTGCCGCCGGACGGAAAGCCGCACTTGCTGCAGCCGATGCACTTGCCGGAAGAAAACACGAAGAACCGGAATTGTTCAGCGTTTCCAGAGGTCATTGGCAGAGTATGACTAAAGACGATATTGTGTATCTGCACCCGGTCTCCGAAGCCGATCGCGTGAAACCGGATTATATCCCCATGGAATTGCGTCAGACCACATTTACCGAATTGTCTCCCTCCATCTCTGCGGAAGATATGTCGAAGGAAGCGGAACGCTGTATTGAATGTTCCTGCACCGCAAAAGGCGAATGTGCCCTCAAGAAACATGCGGAACGCTACAAAGTGGCGCCGGATATGTTCAAAGGTAAAAAACCGGATGCTTCTGCGGATACCCGCCATCCGGAAATCATTCACGACAAAGGTAAATGTATCCGTTGCGGAACCTGTGTAAAAATCTGTTCGGAAGTCATCAACAAAAATCTGCTGGCTCTGATGCGCCGCGGCTTCAATACAGAAATGCGGACTGCATTCGATCAGGGTATGGCATCTTATTGCAAAGATTGCGGTGCCTGTATCAAAGAATGTCCCGTCGGTGCTTTGGATTGGAAAAAGAAAAATTGAGCTGCCTTTGAAAGGAAATAAATCATGCCATTGAAATACAATGAACTCTCCCTGCCTTCCCCTCTTGTGAAAAAGGATGGTACGCGGATTTCCACAAAACAGGAATGGGAAAACGGACAACGCGATTATGTGGCAGAGTTGATGAAGCAATATATGTATGGTCCGATTCCCCCTGCCCCGACTGAAATGACATGGGAAGTTCTGCAAACAAAAACCGTATACAATGGTCTCGGCACAAGGGAAATCATCCGCCTGACCTGTAAAGGTACAACGGATGAAGTGATGCATCTGGATCTGCTGGTATACATTCCTGCGGGCGATGGTCCGTTCCCTTGTACCGTAGGATTGAATTTCTGCGGAAATCATGGTGTGGAAGAAGATGAAACCATCCCCATGCCCGATTATGTCTGGCCGGAAGGAAGACAATTTATGAAGCGCGGGGAACAGAATGCCCGCTGGATCCCGGATTATATTCTGAGCAGAGGAATGGCACTTGTCACCACCTGTTATCACCAGATCTATCCGGACCACGCTTTCGATGGTTTGAAAGACAGTATTTACAAACTGTTTTATTCACAGGAAAAATTATTCCTTGCCCAGCCCGGCAAATACAGTGCTATTTCCGCATGGGCATGGGGCTTGCAGCGGATCGCCGATTATCTGGAAACAAGAAAAGAAATCGACTCATCCAAACTCATGGTCACCGGTCATTCCCGGCTCGGAAAAACAGCATTGTGGGCAGGCGCAAACGATCCGCGTTTCACTGTCGTTGTTTCCAATGATTCCGGTTGCGGCGGTGCGGCAATTACCCGTCGGGCTGATATCGGAGAAACGTTAGAGGTCATGAATCATTATTTCCCCCATTGGCTCACCCCGATGGCAAAAGTCATTCAGGATAATGTGGAAGATTTGCCTGTTGATCAACATTTCCTCACCAGTCTGATTGCACCGCGTGCCGTGGCTGTGGCAAGTGCAACCGAAGATACCTGGGCTGACCCGGAAGGCGAATTCTACGGACTTGTCGCTGCCAATGAAGTCTATGCCCTTTACGGTGAAAAAGAAATGTCTGCCGACTATGTTCCCCAGGGTGGAGAAGCAGTTACATCACAATCCAGACACTATCATATCCGCATCGGTGGACACAATATTCTCCATTTCGACTGGGAACATTATATTGATTTTGCATTCTCTGTCTGGAGAGGCAATTTCAAGACTTTTGAAATTACCTCTGGAACAAATAATCATCCGTCTTTCTGAGACAGCACAGAAACATCAAAAGAACCATCCGCGACCCGGGCATGAAGAATATCACCGGGCGCGGTTTTTTCTGCCTCGCGGACAACCGAACCATCCTGTTTTGTCAGGATGGCATAACCGCGTTTCAATACTCCATAGGGATTAAAAGCATTCATCACACTTTCGGATCGGGACAAACGATATTGCGCACGTTCCAATGTCTGATTCATGAAAGTCAATGCATCATCCATGACCATATCAATACGCTGCATCCGTTCATCAAGCTGATAATTCAAATCAGTAAATGCTTTGGAACGGCTGACGGTATCCAGACGGTTCTGGGCGCGCTCCAATTGATACAACACGGAATTCTGCATCCGGGATACCGATGATGTTAAATGCTGTTGGATCCCATCTTCTTCCGGAATCAGCATTTCCGCCGCGCCGGAGGGGGTGGGCGCACGGAGGTCTGCAACAAAATCGGCTATGGTAAAATCAATTTCATGCCCTACCGCACTGATAACCGGGATTTGACTGGCTCCAATGGCACGGGCAAGTTCTTCTTCATTGAACGGCCATAAATCTTCCAGCGATCCGCCGCCGCGGGTCAACACGATCACATCCACCGGATTCGATACCCGATTGAAAAAACGAATACCATCCGCAAGAATCCGTTCCGCTCCTGCGCCCTGTACCGGTGCCGGATACACCTGAATGTGCAAACGGGAAAAACGGCTGTTGGCAATCCGGATAAAATCTTTCAATGCCGCTCCGGAGGGAGAACTGATCACCCCGATGCGTTGCGGCAGAAAAGGAATCGGCTTTTTCCGGGCAGAATCAAATAATCCTTCCGCTGCCAAACGCCGTTTGAGTTCTTCAAATTTCACCTGAAGATCCCCGATCCCGTATGGCCGGATTGAACGCAAATTCATCTGGTATTCACCACGGGGAGCATAGACGGAAAGTTTACCGAAACCTTCAATTTTCATCCCCTCGCGCAATCCGATGGAACGGCAGAATTCCGCACCATTGAAATAAACGGCTTTGATCTGGGATGAAGCATCTTTCAATGTCAGATACACGTGCCCGGAACGGTGAATTGTCAGATTCCCCGTTTCTCCGGTGATCCAGAATGGCATAAAAGTACCTTCCAGTGTATCCCGGACCATGGC
Organism: Lentisphaeria bacterium; assembly: GCA_017503545.1. Lineage (GTDB taxonomy): Bacteria > Verrucomicrobiota > Lentisphaeria > Victivallales > UBA1829 > RGIG8244. Next base: position 6,991 of record JAFVSW010000037.1, read on the forward strand.
ATTGACATCACTGACACTGAATACCGGAGTTTGATCATTCATATTGAATTATTCGTTTTCTTCGTTCGTATTTTCCGGCGTTCCGGGAAGCACGGCACCGCAACTGACGATCAGGCGCATGGCTTCCGATACAGACATATCCAGAATCTGACATTCATCTTTCGGAATATACATAAGAAATCCGCTCGTCGGGTTCGGAGTTGTCGGCATGAATACACTGACCATTGTTTTGCCAAGACGCTTGGAAATCTCAAAATCCTCCCCGACTTCACTGGTCAGAAAACCAACAGAATAACTGCCTTTGCGCGGATATTCAAACAAAACAACTTTCTGAAACATGTTGCCTTTCTGGGAGGACCAGAGAGCATCGCCGATCTGTTTGCAAGTAGTATAAACAAAACTGATAATCGGCAATTTCAACATGATACTTTCTGCAAGTCGCAGCAGGCGGCGGCCAATCGTGATCTTTGTCAGAAGACCGATCAGAAACAAACACAGCGCAACAACGAGCAGGGAAGCAACACGGACAACCTGTTTCGCAACAAACGGGGATATCCATTCCGGTGTATTATCCGCAATATTCTGACTGAACGGAACTGCCCAATCCGTCAGAAATGAATACAAACTCCAGGCTGCCCAGAGTGATAAAAAAATCGGAATCACAACAAAAACACCTGTGATAACAGATGTCCGTATCACCGCACCGACACTCTTTTTCGGCGTTTCCTTAAAATGATTCAATGGATTCATTGTTTTCTTTTCAGCATAAGGTCCATTATTATTACTCATGACAATCCTCATATTCTGTTATTTTGTTAATTTGAAAATTTCCAACATCTCAGCAGGCAATGCCGACATCACACGGTGTTCCGCACGGCGCATTTTCCGCTTCAACTCCGGCTGCAAATCATCGTACCCTGCCGCATGTAAAAATCCATGGGCTATGTACAAGGTCAATTCCCGGGAATATGGCAACGAACGTTTCTCCGCTTCACGCTGTGCCACAGCAGGACAGATAAATAATTCCACACAAGGCGGAATATCTTCTCCGTCCTCTTCATCTTCCACTGAAAACATGGCATCCGGTTCACCGCATGTACGGTAATCAAAACTGATCACATCCGTGGATCCGGTATGCCCGAGAAATGATTCATTCACTTCCGCCATCGCTTCCGGAGTCAGAAAGGTCACCGTCGCTGATTTGACTTCCGGACCTCCTGCCAAACGGACAATTTCCTGTACCAGAGCGATCAATTTTTTTCTTGACGGTGCCGGATAAGTCTTTCCCGCACGCCATTGACATGACAGATACATAGTATTTTCAATCCTTATTTTCTGTTTTAGGAAATGACGGATAGGCTATCCGGACATGACTCATTGCACACAACGATGATACAAAAGAATCACGGATCGCCCATAATTCAGCCGATGTTATCTTTGCCTGATCCAACTGACCATTATTCAACTTCGTTTGAAATGCTGCCGTGATCTTTTCCGTCAGCGTTTCACGGGTCAAACGCGGCATACTTTGTGCTATCGCTTCCGAACAATCTGCCAAACAAAGCAGAACCATCTCCTTATCCATGGGCAACGGTCCCTCATAACGGAAATCACTTTCATCCAGCGTCAGATCCGGATTCTGCTGCTTTGCCTGGTTGTAGAAAAAGGAAATAAAATCCGTCCCGTGATACTGTGCAATCGCCTTGCATAACGGGGATTTCAATTTGTATTTCCGTGCAAGTTCCAAACCATAGGAAACATGACTGCGGATAATACGCACACTTTCCTCCGGCGTCAGCGATGCATGGGGGTTCGGATTGTCATCCGACGTATTCTCCGTAAACAAAGTAGGATTTGCCAATTTGCCAATGTCATGGAACAATGCACATGCCTGTACCAGCAATGGGTTCACACCCAGTTGTCCCGCCGCTTTTTCTGCAATAGAAGCAACTCGTTCACAATGATGATACGTTCCCGGTGCTTCCTGCTGCAAACGTTTCAACAGAGGATGATTCCGGTCCGTAAGACTGATATAGGACATGGTACTGGACACATCAAAAAAAGTTTCCAGCAGGAACAATATGACCAATGCAAGAATCGGCGTGACCAACCCGGTCAGGAGAGAAAGTGCCGCCGCATCTTTGATCAATTGAAAATCCGCAGTAAGGGAAAAATCAGACAGAATAAATATCATCCCGAGGAAAAAGTTCGTAATTGTAATCACAAGGAATGACAGCATGAAGAACTTTTTATAATCCGAGGAATTCCGGATCACAAAACCTGCAATCCCGTTAAGAAATAACCCGGAAAGAAAGACGGGGAACGAATTATCCAGCGCAATCGCCGTCACGCCGGAAATATATAAGCCGGAAAATACTGCCGCACGGTAACCGAACACTGAACCAAGCAATAACGACGGCAGCGCAAGCGGTAAACACAAGAAAATAAAAATCGGTAAGATATTCGTTTCACTGGAAAGAAAACGGAAAAAAACTCCCGATTGCTGATTCACAACCAGTGCCACAATCGTAACTACAGAAATCGCAAAAAATACACGCCGCTGTTCCATAATGTGCGGGTGAACATTACGCAGATACATCACCGTAAACAACATCAAAATAACAACCAGCGCACAGCGCTGCATCAAAACTGTCCAGGAGGCTTTATGTTTCCGCTCTTTCGACAACGCAGTCCGGTAGTCATCCAATAACTGCAAATCTGCTTCTGATAACTTATTCTCTTTCGTCAATAAGCGGTCACCACGGTAAAAAGTACGCATACGCGGCGTAACTTTCTCTTTCGCCTGATGTTTCTCCTGTTCCGTCCGTAATATATCAGCAACCACATTGCCCCCGGCAAAAAGACTTGTCAATTCATGCCTTAATACCGTACGGAACACCAGTGCCTTTTCCGGAACATCTGACCGGTATTGCATCAACAGCAAATCAATAATCTCACGGGCGGCTTTTTCCTTTGACAATACATTCACCTTCTGAAAAGGTCCGAACGATAAGGCTTTTTCAGTGGTGTTCTGCGCAACATAAACAGGACGCACCGCAGAAAGCAAACCAATCTGACTGTCAGAGAAAATCCCCTGCGTCAAAATCCGTTTTTCCACCCGGGTCAAAAACTCTTCCCGGAAAGAACGGTCTGATAACACAATTTGTAAATATTTGAAATTTTCAGCAGAGATTTTGGTATATAATCCGGCTGCACTGAATGTTGAGGAATATTCCGGTTTGGAATCCGCAGTAAAATTGCAAATCTCATTGCAGAAACGCTGAAAAACTTCAAACAAACGTGCCGTTTCCTGCACATTCAATGTGTAATAATCCGGGGTGACCGAGGCTACAGCATTTTTTTCCTCTGCCGTCTTTGCAAAATCAATGGTCTCAAATTCCACACGGGCAAATATCGTGCGGGGGACTGTCTGCCCTTCAATGGGACTGTTCAATCCGCTGATCCCCTGCTCTTCCGGCATAAGCAATACCAGAAAACTGGCAATCAGTACAACAAAAAAAAGTCCGATCGGCAAAGGCTGCCAATCCCGGAACGAAGGAAACGATGAGAAAAATCCATTCTTGAACATAATTCTGTCATAACTCCTTATTCCCGGCGGCATCCTCTTGCGGGTGATCTTCATAAGCCCGAATGATCTTTTCCACCAGAGAATGACGCACCACATCACCCGTCGTAAATTCACATGTACGGATGCCCTCTATATGACGTAAACGGTGTACTGCATGAAGCAGACCGGAATCAACACGCCGATTCAAATCGTTCTGACTCGGGTCGCCGCAAATCACGCATTTGGACCGGAACCCCAATCTGGTCAGAAACATCAACATCTGTTCTTTCGATGTATTCTGCGCTTCATCAAGAATGATGAACGCATTATTCAATGTGCGTCCGCGCATGAACGCCAATGGCGCAACTTCCAGAATATTGCGCGCTGTCAAATCCTCCACATCCGCGGAATCCAGCATATCATATAACGCATCATACAACGGACGCAGAAACGGCTGAATCTTTTCCTCCAGTTTACCCGGCAGAAATCCTAAATTCTCGCCCGCTTCCACCGCAGGACGCGTCAATACAATACGATCCACTTTCCCTTCCAGGAGAGAGGAAACCGCCATCGCCATTGCAAGGTAGGTCTTTCCCGTACCCGCAGGACCGATCCCGAACACGACATCATTTTTACGAATCGCACGGATATATGCAAGCTGTCGCGGCGTACGCGGTGCAACCGGCCGCTTTTTCGGGCTCACATTGATCCGTTCCGCAAAATAAGTCTGAAGATCCGATTCCCGTTTTTCTGCTGTTGCATCCAATATCTGTTGAAAATCTTCATCCGTCAACGCCGCACCACGCATTTGCTGCAAACGGATAAGTTCATTTAAAAAAGCCAAAGCCCGGTCCTGTTTCTCAGGATCGGACGATGTAACTTTTATCCAGGTATCGCGGGCTGTAAATGTAACATCAAGTGCATCACCCGCAACACGTAAATATTTTAATGCATGGCCAGCGAAAATTGCTTCGACAGCTTCCCAACTGTCAAAATAAATCTTTCCGCCGGCATTCTCAAGCAATGAACCGCTTTCTCTGCCGGTCACTGTTCAACCCTCATTTCACCTGCTTAACCGCAGGAATTACAAGCTGCATTCCGGGTACAAGACGGTTTGCATTGCTTTTCAGGATCGTCTGGTTCTCACGATAAATGATCTGCCAGAGATTGCCGTTTTTATAATGTTTCTTGGCTATGCGGGAAAGAGAATCTCCACGGCGAACGGTATAAGTCGTTCCCGGAATACTGCGGTCAATCACAACTTTGACCGGAGCCTTTCTGGCTGCAGTCCGGCTATTCTTGCCCGCGGTACTCTGTTTTTTCAATTCAACTGCTTTGAATCCGAATTCCGTACAGCGTTTTTGGTAATATTGCGCACGTTCCGCATAAATATCTGCAGAATAGCAAATCAATACCTTTGACTTCGCATTGACCAAAGCAAAATCTTTCAGAAATGCTTCCGCCATCCCGTCCGTCAAAGGCTCACCGTTGATCTTGCAGTTTCCGGGAGCTTTTCCGAAAATATCCAGCCGGACAACTTCTTCCTGCGCAGTCGCACCATTGACAGGTACAGGAACAACATCGCCGCCAAGATCAAGTGCATCGGCCTGCGAGTGAATCCCTGCACGGGAAAACGCAGCTTCATATTCTGCATTTCCCTTCGGCATCACACGCGGAGGCTGCCAGGAGGGATAAGAACTTTTGATCTTAGGTGTCCAGACAAGTGCTTCTGCATCATCCGGAACCGGAACATCATGTACACACGATGTCAGTAACACTGTCGCCGCAATTGCGGAAGCACAGCTCAAACAAGCTGAAATTTTCATTAAAAAACTCCTTTTCTTACCGGAAATCATTCAAATTTTCTCAGAACGATTACGCCGTTATGACCGCCAAATCCAAGGTTGGTATTGATCGCAACTTTAAGATTTGCCTGACGCGCCGTATTCGGAGTATAGTCAAGATCACATTCCGGATCAGGATATTCATAGTTGATCGTAGGCGGAACGATTCCGGTTTCAAGTGCTTTTGCACAGATAATCGTTTCAAAGCCACCCGCCGCACCAAGTCCGTGCCCCATTGCACCTTTGGTACTGCTGATGGACATCTTGCGTGCATGATCGCCGAATACCGTCTTCAATGCCTGTGTTTCATAAAGGTCATTCAAATGGGTACTCGTACCATGAGCATTAACATAATCCACTTCGGTCGGGTCGATTTCCGCACTCTTCAATGCCTGTTTGAATGCAAGAACTCCACCTTCGCCTCCGGGTGCCGGAGATGTGATGTGATAGCCATCGCCGGATGCACCATAGCCGATCATTTCAGCAATGATATGTGCCCCACGCGCTTTCGCATGTTCCAATTCTTCCAGGAAAAGAATACCGGATCCTTCCGACATCACAAATCCATCACGTTCACGGTCGAACGGGCGGGAAGCATGGAGCGGATCATCATTTCTCTGGCTCATCGCTTTCATGGAACAGAAACCGGAAAATCCCAAAGCAGAAATCGTGGCTTCCGCACCACCGGTAATCATCGCATCCGCATCACCGCGGACAATTGTGGAATAGGCTTCCCCGATCGCATGCGCCGCACTGGCACAAGCAGAAACGGCAGAAAAGTTGGGACCTCTTGCACCGCAACGGATAGAAATCATACCCGCAGCCATATCAGAAATCAACATGGGAATAAAGAATGGACTGATACGGGAAGGTCCGCGTTCAATCAACACTCTTGCCTGCGATTCAATCGTGCGCATACCGCCAATACCACTGCCAACAATTACACCAACGCGATCACGATCAATCGGACAGCCTTCGGACCGGAAATCTTCCGGCAGACCGGCGGAACGCATCGCTTCCACAAATGCAGCAATGGCATACAAACAATAATCATCTACACGTTTCAATTCCTTTGCGGGAATAAAATCTTCCCCGCGAAGATTTTTCACTTCACCGGCGATTTGCGTTTTGAATTCGGTGGCATCAAAAAGTGTCACTTTATCCAATCCACATTTTCCGTTTACTACGGATTCCCACATGGACGCAACATCATTACCAACACAAGAAACGCACCCCATACCGGTAATAACAACACGTCGCTTACTCATATTCACCTCCGATACGGTAAAATTAAAAAAAAACGGGTCATCCAAACTTTTGAACGACCCGCGACATAAAAACTACGCGATTACTCGCCCTGTTTTGCCTCGATGAATTTAATTGCATCGCCGACAGTTTTCAGCTTTTCAGCTTCTTCGTCCGGAATTTCTGCATTGAATTCTTCTTCGAGAGCCATGATCAATTCGACCTGGTCCAGAGAGTCAGCATTCAGGTCTTCGATGAAACGAGCTTCTTCGGTCACCTGGTCTTCTGCAACTGCCAACTGTTTGACGACGATTTCTTTTACTTTTTCTGCGATTGTAGACATGGTTCTGTCCTTTCTTATTCTGTAAATGTTAAAGTTCGATTTTAAGTCTGATACTTCAGTAAATATACATCCATCTTTGAAAATTTCAAACAAAATACTGAAAAAATCAGAAAAAATTTTGATTTTTTTGTGATTTTACATCAAAAATCCACCGCAAACGTTGATTACCTGACCCGTTACATAGTCAGACATCGGACTGCAGAGGAAATATACAACGTTTGCAACGTCTTCCGGCTGACCGGCACGTTTCAGTGGAATCGCATCCGCAAATGCTTTTCTTGCTTCTTCCGGCAATGCACGGGTCATATCCGTTTCAATGTATCCAGGTGCCACAGCATTGGCAAAAATATTTCTGCTGCCCAATTCCTTGGCAACGGATTTGGTCATACCGATTACACCGGCTTTGGATGCAGAATAGTTGATCTGCCCCGCATTGCCGGCACGGCCCACAACGCTGGAGATATTCACGATTTTGCCGTATCTGGCTTTCATCATCGGGCGGGAAGCCGCTTTGATGAAGTTGTAAGAACCCTTCAGGTTCACGGCAATCACAGCATCCCAATCATTTTCACTCATGCGGAGAAGAAGATTGTCTTTGGTAATACCGGCACAGTTCACCAGAATATCCAGTCTGCCGTATTTTTCCATTACTGCTTTTACGGTATCTTCCGCTTCCTGCAAGCTGGCAACGTTTGCACCAACTGCCATTGCGTCATAACCGCGGGAGCGGAATTCCGCTGCGGACTGTTCTGCAACATCCGGCATGATGTCAACCATTACAACTGCTGCGCCTTCTGATGCAAGACGTTCACAGATCGCTTTCCCGATACCGCGGGCACCACCCGTTACAAGTGCTACTCTGTTTTCCAATGTTTTTGCCATTGTTCTTTTTTCCTTTCAAGAAAATAAAGTTATACACCAGTTTCTTCACTGGCAGTTATATTGTTCCAAATCTTCCAGCGATCCAATATTGCAAACCGCTTTCGTTGAATCGATTTTACGAACCAATCCGCTCAATACGGTGCCGGGGCCCATTTCAATAAATGCTTCCACACCACATTCCCCAATCAATGTATTCACACAGCTGTCCCAGCGGACACTGCCCGCTACCTGACTCTGCAAATTGGATTTGATTGCGGCTGCATCCGATTCCAATTTACCCGTAAAGTTCTGGGCAACCGGAATGGTCATCCCATTCACAGGAGTTCCTTCCAACACCGGTGCCAACGCATCTCCGGCAGTTTTCATCATGCGGCTGTGGAATGCGCCCGCCACATTCAGAGGTACCACACGACGGGCACCTTTTTCTTTCAATTTCGCCGCAGCATCCGTCACAAGTGCTTTCGGACCGCTGATCACGATCTGACCGGGGCTGTTATAATTCGCAACATCAATTCCACATTCCGCACAAACTTCTGCGATCACTTCCGGTGCCATACCCAAGACACTTGCCATACCACCTTCTGCTGCACGACATGCCTGATCCATCAATTCACCGCGTTTCGCCACCAGACGCAAACCATCGGCAAAGGTGAAAAATCCGGCACAGGCAAAAGCGGCATATTCTCCAAGACTCAATCCCGCCGCAGCGCAAGGCTGGACTTTCTCGCCATAACGTTCCATAAATGCGGCATAACATGCCATGCTGACCGTATAGATTGCAGGCTGACAGTATGCGCTTTCCGTCAATTTTTCCGCAGGACCATTGAAACACACATCAGAAACGGACCAGCCGAGAATGGAATCGGCTTCATCAAATATCTGTTTTGCAGCTGCACTGTTGTCATACAGACTTTTTCCCATACCGACAGTCTGAGCTCCCTGCCCTGCAAAAATAAAAGCTGTTTTCATTGTAAGACTTACGCCTTTCTTTTTCATTATTGTTCAAATTCGTTTTCTACAATTTCCGATAATATAGCATGAAATACCGTTTTTTGCAAATTGATCTTTTCAGAAAGTAAAATTTTTAACCTCTGCGACACCTTGCAGCCCCACCGCTGATGTAATACGCCGGATAAGTCTTATCGGTCTTATCGGTGGACATCTGCCACTTTACCCCATCTTTCGTCGGACTGGTCGGTCAGACAACAAACTCTGCCCGACCTTATTTCACCGGGACCAGAATCAGACGGAAACCAAGATCGTTCAACCGGGCATTGGGCTTGCGGCTTTCCCGATCCGCAGAACGGCAATACCAAGTATAATCGGACCAACTGCCGCCACGAATCATACGGCGTGTCTCATCATTGGAATCCTTATTTGTCCGGCTGAATTCCGCCAGCGTACTATTGGAAGCCTCGGACCAATCATCCAGACACCATTCCCACACATTGCCGCTCATATCATACAAGCCGAGTTCATTGGCACGTTTTTCTCCCACTGAGTGAAGTTCTGCAGAAGAATTGCTGTCGCACCACCCGACATCATTCAGATTATTACTGCCGCTGTATTTATAACCGCGCCCTTTCTTACCGCCGCGTGCAGCAAATTCCCATTGTGTTTCCGTCGGCAGAGTAAAACGCCAGCCATTGGGGGCATATTGATTCATTTTCTCGCAGAAATTCATGACATCCCCCCAGGAAACATTCGTCACAGGGTAATTACCGTCTTTTGCTTTTTCAGTGGGAGGGACTTTGATCCCCATTACAGCACACCATTGCGCATTGGTCACTTCATATTTTCCGATATAGAAAGGTTTCGTCAGAGTTTTATCATGTTCCACTTCATTTTCATAATTTTCACCGTCTTTTTTACTCATGGTAAAACTGCCCGGTTCCACTTTAACCATTTCCAATTTTGTATCACGCGGGAGGTTGATCAAACCATTGAACACGATTTCCTTCAAAGGCAGCGTCCATTTTTTAAGGCCGCGCCAATTACAGGAGAATGCAATTTCCCCGGCATATTTGGCATTGGCTGTCTGATAGGATACCGAGATTTTATAACGGCTGTTTTTCGTAAAGCCGTGAATGATTTTTCTGGTATCCAGATCGGTATCGCCGATTTTTGCTTGAGCGGGGACCCGTTTTCCATCCACCATTGCAAGGATTTCCAGAGTTGGCTTCAAATTAAGTTCCGCTTCGTTTCTCAACCGTTTCGCTTCTTTGCAATTTTGGTCAACCGCGAGCGCAGCAACAGCATGATCAAGCACCGCAAGCCAGCTGCCGATTTGTTTCGCCTGTCTTGCCAATGCCAATTCCTTATGCAGTTTTTCCAGACGGATCTGTTTATCTGCCAGAATAATCAATTCGTTCGCTTTTCCGGCATCAAAGGGGCGCAACTGACCGGCAAGTTGTTTTAATTGTCCCCATTGTTTATGTTTTTTTGCCAGTTCAATAGAACGGTTGAGATCATCCAGAGCCAATTTCTGAGCCTCAGTATGTGCTTTTTTGTATCCGGCAAGAGCGAGGCGGAAAGATTTTTCTGCGGATTTGAAATCGCCCTGTTCCTTCGCTTTCCGCCCCATTTTTTCCTGCGCAAGAGCATCCTTATATGTCACATAAGCAAGTCTGGCACCATTAAAACGATCCGCCTGTTTTTTCGGTTCAACCAATTGTTTTTCCAACAGCAATACCTGTTCCCGTAACGGGGCATTGACAAGCAGCCAATCAGCAGCCTTTTCTGCGGCAAGGAATGCAGTATGCGCGGCAATGATGTCATTTTTTTTCATTGCATTTTCCCCGGCATTATACTGATCGCGCAACGTATCCAGGTGTTTACCGAACATCTGACCGCGGTCATATTTAGCAAAATCAATATCCTGTTTTTTTCTGAAAATACGCAATTGCAAGCGATAAACATTCTGCATCAACATTGCCATTTTGCGTTCATCGGACAACAATTTTTCCGCAGAGAGGCGATCATTTTCGGCTCTTTTTGCATTTTCCTCGGCTGCGAGTTTTGCAAGACGTTCTTTTTCAGCTTTTTCTGCGGCAAGTTTCAAAAGACGTTCTTTTTCAGCTTTTTCCGCAGCAAGTTTTGCAAGACGTTCTTGTTCAGCTTTCTTCGCACGTTCTTCCGCAGCAAGTTTTGCAAGACGTTCTTGTTCGGTTTTCTTCGCATGTTCTTCCGCAGCAAGTTTCGCAAGATATTCTTTTTCAAGCTGAATCAAACGGTCTTGTGCATTTTTCTTCAGCTTCTGCTGCTGTCCATACCAATAATATCCGGCACCTCCACCAAGCAAAAGGATCAGGAGTGCAGCAATGCTGATTTTTTTCAATCCGATTTTCTGCGGAACAATATAATTCCAGAATGTTTTCCCCTCCAGAGCGGTAACAAAATCAGCACAATTCCGATACCGTGTATCCGGTTCTTTGCTCAACGCATGGAAAATGGCAGACTGAATGTGCGCCGGAACATTGGGGATATCCGCAGGAACATCATTCAGTACAGCATACCGGAGAACGGTCGAATCCGCACTTTCAAAAGGCAATCCACCGGCATACATTTCGTATGCGATAACAGCCAAAGCATATTGATCCGCCCGTGCGCCGAGGGCACGTCCCCGCCATTGTTCCGGTGCCATATAGGTACGGGTACCGGGAACAAAAGAATCTGTAGATTCTGTGCGTGACAACTGGGTATCCGGCGGAGCCGCAAGTCCGAAATCAAGGATTTTGATATTTCCATTACGATCGATCATGATATTATCCGGCTTGACATCGCGGTGAATAATTTTCTGACTGTGTATGTAATCCAATCCGGCGGCAATTTGTTTGACAACCGCCAGAATTTCCTCATGGGTCACCCCCTCTTTCTTGCGTTTCCGTTTCAACCAATGACGCAATACCTCTCCGGGGCAATATTCCATAATAAGGTAATAACTGTTGTTTTCGCTGTCAAATTCCAGATTTTTGTAACCGACCACATTCGGATGTTGTAAATTATGAACTAGCTGGAAATTTTCTTTAAAGTTTTCCATTTCCACCGGATCGCTGCAAATTTCCAGCGGAAGTGCTTTCAACGCTACCTGGATTTCAGATGTTTTATCAAAACATTTGTAAACGACTCCCATGCCGCCATGCCCCAAGACAGAGAGGACATAATAACGGTCCATAATCAATTCACCCGGCTGAAATCCCGGTGTTACTTTTCTGTGTCTGCGCGGACCGGTGGAATCGGAATGAATAACCGATTCGATCCCCGTATGCGGCAGTGCAGTGTCCGGCTCCTCCTGCTCCCGGGCATTTGAAGAAGCAGCAGTTGTCTCGCGAATCACAGTATCCTGATTTTCATTGCGGATAAGCACGAGACGGAGACCGATATAATCTTCGCAACAATCCTCTTTATGACAGTAAAACATTTCCGAGGTCTGGGGCATCAATTCGGCATCCCGCCAACTGCCGCCGCGAATATTTTTACCGTAATCACCATATTCTGCAAAATCATCCAGACACCATTCCCAGACATTACCGTTCATATCATACAGTCCGAGTTCATTGGGTAATTTCTGCCCGACTTCATGCGTTGTCTCGCCGGCATTCTCATAAACCCATGCAACAGTTTCCAAATCATCACTGCCGCTGAACCTGTAATTGCAGTCAAATTTTCCGCCGCGAGCAGCAAAATCCCATTGTATTGCAGTCGGGAGTGTAAAATACCAACCGGCAGGAGCGTAAGGAGCCATTTTTTTACAAAATTCCATCGCATCATACCAGGAAAGACATTCCACCGGGAACTTTGCCGCTTTATGATTAACGGAGGGAATGGGAACCGTCCCCATTACAGCACTCCACTGCTCATTCGTAACTTCATATTTACCAATAAAAAATTCATCATACAGGGTTTTGGTACATTCGCCCACATCGACCGTTTCCGTTTCGTCTTCCGACATTCTCATCATACGGACAGCAAAACTGCCGGGCTCGACTTTCACCATTTCAAAATCCGTACCGCCGGGAAGATTAATCTTTAAATGATTCTCGTCACTGGGTACTTTTACGCGTAAAACAATACGATAATTCAAAATAAGCCGCAATAACAGGAACAAAACAACAAAAGCCAGACAGCCCACAATGTACTGTGTATAAGCCGGATATTTATTACATCCCCACAAACCTGCAGGACAAACAAACATGCACATACAAATCAAACAGGCGAACAAAGTTTTGATCTTATTCCGGGCAATCCTGATCACTGCCTCACATTTCAATGTCAAAGCATCAAAATTTTTCTCATCGTTCTTCAATACGGCATCTGATAATTTCAAAACATTGCGCCAGTTCCGGCTCGTTCCGGCTTCCCGGGCATGTAATAAATCGCCGGCGATTTGAGCAAGATATACGGCAGCTTCCTCTTTCAAAGATTTCACATCTGCATTTGCGGCATCCATGCTGGAAGCGACTCTTGCATGTTTCAATACTTCATGCCAATTCTTTGCTGCTTTTGCTTCCCGTGCGAAAGATAATTCCTGTTCCAGTAAAGCCAGAACGTTTTCCGCTTCCTGCTTCAAAGCCAGTGCATTTTCATTGGCGGCATCAATATCCAGGGCATAAGCGGCATTTTCCAATACATCGTTCCAATTTTTTGCAGTTTTTGCTTCGGAAGCCTGTAACAGAAAATGTTCCAATTCAGCCAAATGCATTTCGGCTTCCTGTTTCAGATTCAAGGCTTCCACATTCGCCTGATCTTCCACAGCTGCCAATTTTGCATGTTCCAAAACATCGCGCCATTTTTTTGCAGTTTGCGCCTCATAAGCCACCGCTAATTCCTGTGCAAGTTTCAACAAATGCGCGTCTGCTTCCTGCTTCAAAGCCAGTGCGTCTGCATGGGAAGAAATAATCTGCAATGCGTCATTGGCATATTTCAATACATCATGCCAGTTTCCGGCAGTTTTTGCTTCGGAAGCCTGTTGAACTTTCATGGCAAGATCTGCCAGATGCGCCTCTGCATTCTGTTTCAAACGTTGAGCCGCGGTATTAGCCGGATCAATATTCCATGCAGATTCGGCATGTTTCAACACATCATACCACGCGGATATTGATTCCGCTTCATTAGCCCGTGCCAACTCCTGCGCCAACTGTCCAAGCGCAGTTTCCGCTTCCCGCTTAAAAGTCTGGGCATCAGTATTTACCCGGTCGATTTTCAAAGCGGAATTGGCATATTTCAACATATGTTGCCATTTCCGGTCTTTTTTTGCATCACGAGCCTGCGCCAGAACTTCTGCGAGTTGCGCAAGTTGTTTTTCTGCTTTTGTTTTTAATGACCGGGCATCGGCATCCGCTTCATCAATCGCCAATGCCGCATTTGCATATTTCAATACATCATGCCAGTTTTCGGCAGTTTCCGCTTTATGAGCAGAGGATAAATCCTGTGCAAACTGCGCCAGTGTGTTCTCCGCCTCCTGTTTTAAAGTCAAGGCTTCGGTATTTGTTTTATCGATCCGGGATGCAGCTCCCGCATGGGATAACACATCCTTCCAGCGTTTTGTTTTCTTTGCCTCACGTGCCTGAACCAATGTCTGTTCCAACTGCGCCAAATGCTCTGCGGCATCGTCTTTGAGTTTCTGCGCTTCGGTATTTGTTCCGGCGATGCGTAACGCAGTCTCCCCATGCTCCAATACGGCACGCCAATTTGTTTCTTTTTTTGCGGACCGCGCCAACGCTAATTCCTGCGCAATTTGTGCGAGGCAGTCTTCTGCTTCCTTTTTCAGATTATGCGCTTCGACATTCGTCGGATCCATCGTCAACGCATTTTCCGCATGGGTCAACACTTCACGCCAATTCTTTACATTCTGCGCTTCATGAGCCTGCGCCAATTTCTGATCCAGTTTTATCTGTTGATCGGCAAACGTTTCCCATTCCGCAGCTTTTATCTGATCAAGCGGGGCAATTTTTCCGGCAATATCCTTTACATTATACCATTGTTTATTGTTTTTGGCATTTTCTGCAGATTGAATCAGATTACTCAGGGTCACATTCCGCGCTTCTTCACCGGCGCTGCTGTAACCGGCACCTGCGGTCTGCAAGAGGGTTAAAGCTTCAGAGAATTTTCCGGATTCATAATTTTGCAAGGCTTTTTTTGCTAATTCCACCGCCTTTTGATAAACTGCAGCAGCCAATTTCTGTCCGGAAAATTTATCCGCTTCCACTTTACGGATTTCAATATCCAACTGCAAGGTCTGGAATTGTTCACGCAAGGGAATATTCTCAATGATCCACTTGGCTTCTTGTTCCGCTTTCCGGTAAAACGCATTGATATTCCGGTGGTCATCCCGCACCCAGGCACGCTCCGCCAGTTTCAAATTTTTATCAAAAGTATCAAGATGGATCCCGAAAGTCTGCCCCCGGTCAAGATTTGCAAAATCGAATTTCCTGATTTGCGTTTCAAGCTGATCCTGCAAATCATAATTTTCCATACTTAATTCTTCAAGACTCTTTTTGGAAGAAGCACTGCGGCGGAATCTTGTATCATACAAATTTGCTGCTGACTTTGAAAATGTTTCCGGACTTTCACCACGCATCGCAGCAACAAAATCACTACAGTTCTCAAAACGGTCCGCCGGCTCCTTGCTCATGGCACGGAAAATAGCCTCCTGTACATATTGGGGAATACCGGGAATATCATCCGGACTTTCCTCCAGAACAGCCTGTTTCAGAATCGCAGTATCCGGACTTTCAAACGGCAGTGTTCCGGCAAGCATTTCATAAACCAGCACAGCAAGGGCATATTGATCGGTTTGCGCCGCATTTTGTTTTTTGCAACGCCATTGTTCCGGAGCCATATAAGGCGCAGTACCGGAAACACCGTGATGCGTCATACTGATTTTGGACATCGTATTATAAATTTGTGCTGCAAGTCCAAAATCAAGGAGCTTGATCTCTCCTTTGGAATTGATCATGATATTGCCCGGCTTGATATCCCGATGAATCACTTTCTGCTTATGAGCATAATCCAATGCTTTGGCAATTTGATCCGCAATATCAAGAACGTCTTTCAAGGGCAGTTTGCCCTCTTTGTCGCACATACGACGGCACCAGGCACTGAGATCTTCCCCATTCACATATTCCATGATCAGGTAATAATTCCCGTTGCTTAAATCTTTTTCCAGATTGTTGTATGCCGCGACATTCGGGTGATGCAGATTATGAACCAGACGGAAATTCGACATCATATCTTTGATTTCCGCATCGCTGCGGCTCAATTCCGGCGGCAGAGCTTTTAATGCAACTTCTATTTTGGCGATCCTGTCAAAACATTTGTAGACAATCCCCATTCCCCCTGCACCTAAATTATCAAGCACTTCGTAACGGTCGACAATGAGGTCTCCGACAATAAACTTGCCATCCGGTTCACGGTCCCGTTTCCCACGAACCGTTTTCTCCGGATCCTCATTCGACCATTCCGGGGTCAAATGTTTTAATTTCTCTTTGCTCTGCTCTTCCATTTTTACCGTTCTGCCACTTTATATAATAAAATAAGACTGTTTAATATAACTTGTATTTTATATTTTTCAAGAGTTTTTTTGAGAAAAATACTATTTCAATGGCGCAAACAGCAGATAAAACGGAATCTCAGCGGGAAAGACGGCTGTTTTCCAAAGCAATTACGCCGCAGACAGGACTGGATTCCATGACAAAGGACAGCTCATTCGCCGGTTCCGACAGTTCCAACTGTACACTCGAATGAACCGCATCAAGAACAATTCGCTGAGCAACTTTTCCATCGTTCAGAACAGAAATGCAAACATTCTCCGTTGTCCCGGATTTGCAATATAATTTCAAATTCGCAGCAAATAACCGGAAGACTCCCGGCGCAATCCAATATCGCAATGCGCCTTCAAAATGACTCCCGAATGATACGCCGTCGATCTCTTTCACCGTCCCATCCGGCAGATAAACCTGATTGCGGACATACGGCAAAAAACGATATGCACCACCACCCCCGCCGAACGGAAATTCATACGGCTCAAACTCCGTGAGGGAACAAACCGGCTTTCCGGTTGCTGTGCCGTGGACAATATGATATATCGTATTGACCACATCCGCACAAATCTGTACGGCGTTATCAAACATCCGCTGCACCAATGCCGGATTACCGGACTCCTGTTTATCCCGGGCATTCAAAATATATTGGAATGTACATTTCCGGGAATCCGATGTACGCCGGTAATATTCCGCATACAATCGCATAACGGTGTCCCCGACACTGTCTCCCAGTATTTGCGGGATGTAAGCCGATGGTTTCAAATTCTTACCTTGTGCATCAATATTCAAAGCAAACAAGGTCGGCTGCACCTCCGATTCCATCAAACGGTCAAGCACAAACATATCCATTCCTCCCGGTCCTTCAATGGAATGAAGTCCAAATGTGGAATCCTGAAGCATATGCAGGAGGGATCCCAGATATTTTTTCCCTTCTTCCATATTTCCGGCACGGAATTGTGTAATAATGTGTTCCAGGAAAAATTCAAAACCGGCTTTTGCATGTATAAAGTTCTCATTCACATACGGTTTCATCCGGTGGACTTTACCGCCTTCCGCACTCCAATACCGGTATAATTCCCTGTAAGGGGTATCCGGCAGATAATGGAATTGCACTCCATCGGTAAAAAAGTTATACGGTTTGTATTTTTCGTCACCGGAAAAATACAGATCCGGATAACAGCAATATTCATTGATGAGTCCGGTGTTATCCCCGAGGTCAAAAGAAAGCAATGAGAACAATTCCCGGGTAACGGCGTTGTGAATGTAACTTGTCGGCATGATTATTTTTCCTCTGTGTATGAACGTAATTTCATATCGATTTTTGTAATCTCTTTACTGTTATTCAACAACATTTCCAATGCCGTTTTACCATGAATCACACTGTTATCTTCCAATTCAATTGCCGCTTTCCCCGGGAATGTATTATCATAATATTCTTTCCCGTAACGGATGAGAAATATATCTTCCGGACAGCGCAACGAATGTTCCAGCATGTATTCCCATGCGCCGGAAAAAGTAGGTTCCGTCAGCAAAACACAATCCGGCTTGAATTCTTCCAGTTGGCTCATGAGCAGGTAACTGTCGCTATGATCATCATGCTCCAGAAAAACAACCGGAAATCCACGCTGTTCCGTAAATTCCCTGATGTTCCGGCGCAATGCAAGAGAAATCTTCAATGCTTCCGGCGGAACCAGTGCCGCAAACCGTTTACAGCCATGTTGAGCAGCCAATTCCAATGATTGCTGTAACTGCGCATCAAAACAAGTCGTTACCTGACCGTAATTCCCCGTTAAATCATAGTTCCCAACAACAACAATATTGTTATTGCACTTCTTCCCCGCCGCTTCCAATAACGCATCATCCACATCCCCGGTGATAATCAAACCTTCGCCCGGACGCGGCACGAACCAGTGGAGAAAATCTTCCCGGCTCTGTCCAAAACGGACAACCACACGCAAACCATATTGTTCCGCCTCATTGACCAGGCCGACTAAAATATTGTAGAAGAACGGGTGATACTGCTGTTGTGCCAGCACGGCATACCAGAGATTTCCCACTTCGGAAACTTTTTCCACACTGGTAACATATACCCCGCTTCCGATCCGTTTTTCCACTAATCCATCTTCAATCAGCAAATCAACAGCCGCTGCAATGGTACGCAATTCCGTTTTATAAATATCTTTCAATTTCCGGTAAGAAAAAAAACGTTCTCCTGCCTGATATTTCCCCAACACCAATTCCCGCTTCAATTGTTCATAGATTTGAGAATATAAAGGCGTAGTGGATTTACGGTCCAATTGTTCCGGGATCAAATACTGACTCATAATGCAATATCTTTTCTGTTTTGCTTTCGTTGAGGGCGTTTCAACATATTTTTCACTGTTGCAAAAATATACATCACCTTTTCCCGTTTGTCAAGAGAACTTCATATTTTTTCACACTTCCTTCCGGAACACATACCTGTACGATTGAAGGCAAACAGTACGGACCTTCTGCCGCGTCATGAAAGAAGGTATGTTTTTTTCGTCTGATTTTTTTCAAGACATTACGGGACAATCGCTCCACCGAATTTCTTTTGAAACTCCCGCGGCGGTGTTCCTGTTTGACGGCGGAAGAAGCGGGAAAAGACAAAGGGGGTACTGAATTCAAGCAATGCAGCAGTTTCCTTGACAGATTTTCTTTTTTCCGTTAAAAGGGAGGCTGCCCGCGCGGTAAGAATCCGGGCAAGAAATTTTCCGGGCGACATACCTGCATCACGGGTAAAACGTTTGACAAAAGCATTGGTGGAAAGGTGGGAGATCTCTGCCATTTTTTTTAATGTAATTGCTGCAGTAGCATGCAGACTGAGGAACTGAAGCAATCCGGCATACCCGGGGACATGCAGAAAATCCAAAAGTCTCCAGGAATCTTCCGGAGTAATAACATGAGCCAGTGTCCGGTTGCAAAGTTCGTAAAAAAGCAAAGCCTGTGACAATTCGGAATGTTCTGCAAAATGCTTTTTGATAGTGTCACACACTTCATAATCATCGGCAAAATAAAACGTGTTTGATAATGGAGTCAATAACAATGCATCCTCTACGGAAGCGGAAAAATGAATGGAAAAATGCTTCATGGAGTCGTTGACCACATGGGTTACTTCACAAAATGGCGGCAACAGATACCAACGGCCCGCAATACAGGGGATATCCTTTACCGAATCACTGAAATAACTTTTCCCGTCAGACTCAAAGACAAATATCAGGCGGTACCAGGGATGTGAAACCTTGAAACTTCTGGTATAACTGCCGTAATAAAGATTCAGAATCTTTATTTCCAAATGCCGGCACAAGGTATAAAGTCCGCTTTCTGTAAATCTTGTCAATGCCATATATTTTATCCTTATGAAATTGCAGCTTCCATAAAATATATCACACAAAAAGAGAAAATACAATCACCCATGGCAAAAAATGGTATATTTTCATCCGTTTCAGCTATTCCAAAAATAAAAAAGTGATATTATATTACAACAACCAAACCAATGAGGAGTATTGTTAATATGCTGCATTTTTGTTCTGATAAAAACCGTTTTGAAGAAGAATTCCGCAACCCCGGGATCCCTGAAAGCGGCATCGCCGCGGATTGTCTCCGGGATGAATTGGCACAATTTCTCAATGGGAAAAATTTTTCTTCTCATTTGGAAGAACATTTGGCAGCCTTCACATGGCTTTTGGAAAATTTCCGTATCGGAGTTTCTCCCGATGATCTTTTTGTTACACTGGGATTCTGGGGGAGAAAGCCCATCGAACAGATTCTGGGGATCCCACGGCGGAAATATGTTACAGAAAATCTCTGCACCGGAACAAGTGACTTTCGTACGGAATTCGTGCATAACGGATATGGATCTTTTTTCTGGGATTTCGCGCACAGTGTTCCGGATTGGCAAAAAATACTGGCAAAAGGGTTTCCCGCTTTGACCCATGAAGCGGAGACAGCTTATCAACGGTTCAAACTTACCCGAAAAAATGATATAACACCACAGCAGGAACAGTTTTTTCATGTCGTAATCCGTGAATATCAGCAGACATTGCGCCTACTTGACCGTATTCTTATATGGGCGGAAAAAGTCAATTGTCAGCAGGCAACACTGGCGGCATTGCGCTCTCTCCGCCGGGGTGCGCCGCAAAACTTTTATGAAGCGATGCTGTTGATCTGGCTGTACTATCAACTCTCGGAATACGGGGACTGCATTCAGACGCGTTCATTCGGGAATTTGGACATCATGCTTTATCCTTATTACAAGCGGGATCTTGATTCCGGAACCTTTACAAAAGATGATATACGGCAGATCATCCGTAATTTTTATTCCAAAGTTTCCGGGATGAAATACTTTTACGGACACCCGTTTTACCTCGGCGGAACATTATCTGACGGCAGTTCCGGCTTCAACGAACTCTCCTCACTTTTCCTGGAAGAATATGGAGACATGGGGATCTATGATCCCAAAATCCAAATCAAACTTGCCGCAAATACACCGACCTGTTATATCGACCAGGCTCTTGATCTGATCCGTTCCGGTCGTAACAGCATTGTGTTTGTGGGTGAACCATGTATCAACAAAAGTATGCGCCGTCTTGGATACACGCCGGAAGAGGCACGTAACGCAATTATCAAAGGATGTTACGAATACAGTGCGCCAAACGCGGTGGAAACTGCTCCAATCATTTTCAATATGCCAAACATTCTTATGAAACTGCTCAAAGAAAACAAGGATGCCTCTTCTTTTGATGAACTGTTCAATGCCTGTCTGTCCGGATTCCGTAAAATCATCGACAACAGTATGGCAGTTGCCAACGACTTTGAAAAATATCTGGATTACGTAAACCCTGCCCCGCTTTTTTCCGGTGTTTCAGCAACCGCACTGGCACAAGGCGGCGACGGATATGCAAAATGTGCCAGTTACAACAATTCCAACATCTGGTTTTCCGGACCCGCTACCGCCGCAGACAGCATTATCATGATTAAAAAATATGTCTTTGACCGGAAAGAAATCACGCTGTCCCAATTCCTTTCCATTCTTGAGAAAAACTGGGAAGGTGCGGAACTGCTCCAAAAGAAAATTTTGAATGATCCGGACCATTTCGGCAACAATCGTCCTTCCGATGTCATTGCAGTTGAATTTATAGAATCTCTGGCAAAACACATCAACACCCGTCCCAACAGCCGCGGTGGAATCTATACCACTGCCCTTCATTCCGCGAACTGGTTTATCCTGTTCGGACGCAACGTAGGGGCTACTCCGGACGGACGCAAAGCCGGAGAAGAATTGACGAAAAATATGACACCGAGACAAGGTGGTAATTTTACCGGAGCCCCGGCATTGCTGTCATCGGTATTAAAACTTGACCCCACGGAATTTGCTGCCGATTTTCCTGTCGATATCATGCTTCATCCTTCTGTAACGGCAGGGGAAGACGGACTTCTTGCCATGCGGGCTCTGCTGATGACTTATATCAAACAGGGCGGTCACGCCATCCATTTCAATATTTTCAGCAGCAAACTACTCAAAGACGCGCAACTTCATCCAGAACGCTATACCGATCTTCAGGTGCGGGTCTGCGGTTGGAATGTTCTCTGGAACAATCTTTCCGAAAATGAACAGAATGCTTATATGGCGCAGGCAGAAGCGAACGAAACGGAAGCATAACGAACCGGTTACTGCCAGGGTTGATCAGGAACTGTCTGCGGATTACAAAATCATTCCGGCTTGTATAGAATATTGACACAAAACTGTTTTTTGAAAAATTATGGGATATCTTCTCACTTTTTTACAATTTTATTTGCCATTTTTCCTTGACAAATCTTAATTTACCTGTTATATTAACCCCAATGTGTTGCATATTAGTACAACAGTTATAAAAAAAACAAGGATACAGCGCAATGAAACCGATCGAAGTAAAAACCATTCTTATGGATGTGGATGGCACAATGACACGGTATTCAAATCCCAAGCCGGATTCCGGCTGCCATTTCTGGAATATACTGGTCAAAATGGTAATGGAAAAGTATGATCTCACAAGTGAGACGGCAGAAGCAAAAATCCGGTCATGCGGCAATACGGATCAGGAATGTATCTCCACGTTTCTGGAACCATTGGATATCTGCCGACAGACTTATTTTGACAAGATCGTAGAAGGCTTTTCCCATTCCATTGAAATACCGGAAGATACCATTCTTTTCTTTCGCGCCATGCAGAAAAAAGGTATCCCGGTCTGCACGGCAACGACCAATCCCCCCTTCATGACAAATGCAAAGCTGGCAGTGGGGGGAATCGCAACAATGGAAGGTTGCAAATACCTGACCCGCCATCATCCCGGGAATGAATTCAACGATCCGCTGGGTAAATTTTCGCCTCATTTCTTCCCAAATATCCTGAGACATCACGGATACGATCCGGCATACACCATGATGATCGGGGATGAACCGAAACGGGATCTGTACCCGGCATTGGAAGCGGGGATCCGTTATTGTGTGATCATCGACCGGAATCAGAAGGAAGACATCATTGAAAAAGAAGGCGGAATATTTATCCGTGCATACAGGGTGTTGATCAACAAAATAAAAAATACAGGAGGTTGAAAATGAAACGGAAACAGAAAAATCAATTTACTCTCATCGAATTGCTGGTCGTAATCGCCATTATCGCCATCCTCGCGGCTATGCTTCTGCCTGCATTGAACCAGGTCAAAGAAACCGGGTATGCCGTCGCATGTCTGAACAATTTCGGGCAAATCGGGAAAGCCGCCCACGTATATTCCGAAGATTACGGCGGATATCTGGTGCCCGTGTTCAATAACTTCACAACGTCCGGCGGTGGAACAAAAGTCAACTGGGTGGATAATATCGTACATTATCTCGGAACAGCAAAAGAATCCTGGGGCGGATTTGCGAAAACATCCACAAGAAACGGCTCGTTTGTCTGCCCCGTTTACAAGAAAGAACCATTGCCCAGCACCACGCATTTTTCCGTAGGATGCAGTCTCGACTATACCGCAAGCAAACTGCCGGTATCAAAAGTCAAATATCCGTCAAAAATGGCTTACATGGGTGAGATCGAAAACATCTATCTTTATATTTACTCCTGGGATACGTCACAAAAATATTTCCTGAAAGCACGCCACCACAACAAAACAAAAAGCAGTGTGACATTCGTCGATTCCCATGCAGAATTTGTCAAAACGGCGTACTATTCCCATCGCACAGGCTCCTCCACCTGGCCGTACAACGCGGAAGCTTCCCGGATATTCTGGATTGGAAGATAACTTTAACGATAGAAAGATAGTAACATGAAAAAGTCCCTTTTACTTTCACTGAGTTTGCTCAGTGTTTTCGCTTTGACTGCAGCTGATCAAATGCCCGCTTTGGATTTCGATCCGCCACCGCGGGTCATCAGAATGGATCACAAAAACATCATCACTCTCACCGGAAAAAATGTAGAGATCGTTGTCCCTGCGGATGCCGGTCTGCCGGCAAAATGGGCAGGAAAAGAATTGCAGTCTTTTCTGAATCAGGTCTTATCGGCAAAGATCCCCGTCCGCACCGCACGGTCAAAAAATGTTCCGCACGCCATCATCCTCGGCGACAGCGCACTGAGCCGCAAGGCAGGGGTCAGAGTCGATAAACTCGGGCGCGATGCCTTCCTCATAAAGACCATCGGCAAAGATATCTATATTGCCGGCCGCGACGACAAGAAAAGCAATACCGAAAAGCTTCTGACCGACCGCCAATGGCGCAAAGAACCCTTTTTGCATCTGCGCGGGACCATATTCGGCACCTACGATTTTCTGGAACGTTTTGCCGATATCCGGTTCTACTTCTACGGTCCCATCGGTACGATCGTGCCGAAAAAAGCATCTTTGAAGATCCCGAAACTGGATATCTTCGACCGTCCGGACCAGATCGTGCGCAATTACAAAACATGCCGTTACAAACAGGAAGACTGGTACACCGGCAGCAAAAATCCCGTTCCGGAAGGCAGGATATCCTCGTTGCGCTGGCGTTCACAGACCCGGAGTATCCCCAATAGTCATGGTATCGCACATCTCGGTTATGTTTCCCGTTTCGGCAAATCCAATCCGGAATATTTTGCATTGAAAAAAGACGGGACACGGTACAATACCTGGGATGATGATTTTCCCGGCCATATATGTCTTTCCAATCCCGGTTTCCGCAATGAATTGTTCAAGGATATGGTCTCCGGTCTGAGTGGTGAACCGCCGACAAAGCGCGGTGTCAGATTCTCCTACAAGGGGTATAAGAAAGGTTTTTCCGACTGGATGCCAAGCGTATTGCTTTACCCCGGATTTTTCAATATTCATCTGCAGGATGGATCACAGCCCTGTCAATGCAAAGATTGTCAGAAATTGCTGACTCCGTATAAAAATGGTCAGCCCCGCGGCGAACTGATCTGGGAATTCACTGCCGACATGGCTAACCGTATCAAGAAAGCCGGATTCAAGGCTTATGTCACACAGATGGCATATCATTTCTACAGAGATGTACCGAAGGTCAAACTGCCGGATAACGTTCTTGTTCAGGTCGCGACACCCGGCCCCTGGGCAAGCAGATCTCCCTCGATGGAAAAGATCGATATGGACCTGCTCCGCGGCTGGAACAAAAAACTGGGCAAAAAAGTCTGGTTGTGGAATTATATTCTCAACGGCAATAATCCGAAATCCAATTACACCTCTCCCGGCGCACCTCAATATACGCCGAAAGCCGCCGGATATTATTATCAGAAACGCGCAAAATTGATCTCCGGCGCATTCCTCTCCAACATGTCCCGCGGCAGCGATTATATTCATGACGTAATGACGCTGTACATGGCAATGAAGATCATGTGGAACTCCTCCCTGAATGTGGAAAAACTCATGCAGGAATATTACGACCGCATGTTCCTTGCCGCATCCCCCGAAATGAAGAAATTCTTCGAAGAATTGGAAGAGATCTGGGTCACAAAAATGCGTGGTCAATACATGGAAACCGCACTCGGTCCGGTCTGGATCAGACCGACACAATACGAAATGTGGACCGCGATCTATTCCCCTGCCCGTATTGCGGCCTGGGAAAAATTGTTCGCCCGTGCAGAAAAGAAAGTTGCAAAGCAGAAAGACGCTCTTACCAGAGTCCGCTTCATGAAAAAACATTTTCTTGATCATATCAGGAAATATGCCGACACATTCCAGGCGAAAGATCAACGTTCCCGGAATCTCAGAGCGTATGCTGCACCGGACGGCAAAGTAAGTAAGAAATATTATCTGCCCCGTCTCCACAATCCGGTCTCGAACATCAGACCTTATGTTACGATCCGGAATACCGGCGATGCCCTGGTATTCGATTTCCGCGTCGATGACAAGAAGATGAATGAAATTGTTTATACAAAAAATATCTCTTCAGGCAGAGAATTCTTTGCTAATGCAACATTTGAAGTCTTCCTGAACCCCAACGGCGACCGCAAGACGATCTATCAAGTCGCAGTCACTCCAAGCGGTGTAAACCGGATCTATCATCACCCCGGCGTGCAGGTAAAAAAGGATCCCCGGATCCAGACCAGTGCAAAAGTGGCAAAAGATCATTGGACAGCCACGATCCGTGTGCCCTTCTCTGCTCTGCCCGGCATGAAAAAGGATGGCTTCCCCGTCAATTTCACTTACAACAGTCAGCGGAAAAATGCAAAGAGCAACAGCGAATTGTATTCCTGGAGTCCGTTCCTGGTGAAAGGATTCCTCGGTTTTGACAGTGTCGGCACACTCTATCTGGATAAACTCCCGGAAGCAAATCTGGTCGAGGACTTCGATCTGCAGGAACTCGTACGCAAGGGAAGAAGAGCAAGCAAACGCTGGACCATGACAGAAAAGAATGGCGGCAATGTCAGTTTCGCGACCGACAGTTATATTTCCGGCGGACAAAGTCTGAAATGTACCGGAACAAATGCAAAATCCAATACCCAGATCTCTCATGCACTGGCCGGCAAATTGAAACCCAATACCCGTTACAGCTTCAGCTTTTATGTGCGGTATGACATGGATAACAATGCCATTGCCCGTGCACGTGCCTGGGCCGGACGGAATTATTTCTTCCCCCGCAAAGGCATGAAAGGCAAGCGGGATTGGACACTTGTCACAGGTGAATTCAAGACAGGTGATCTGACGGAACATAACATCAAACATGCGCACCTCGGTTTCGGCTTGAGCGGGAAAGGTACGTTCTATATCGATCACATCGTCTTGCAGGAAATCAAATAAAAATTGCTGATATGGAAATCAACTGCATCATGATCACAGCCCAGGTCATCGGGTTGGCAGCAATGATCGTAACCGTTCTCTCTCTGCAATGCAGAAGCAATCAGAATTTTTACCGGTGTCAAACTGCCGGTGGTATATTATTCATGCTCAATTTTCTGCTGCTTGGCGCATGGAGTGGAGCGCTGATGAACGTTTACAGCATTCTCCGTCCGGAATTGCTCCGGCGTCGCCATACGGCTATGCCGTGACAAGGTGTGGAAAATAACCATCCACCTTCGCCAAGACTACGGCGGACAAGCCGCAAACGCTCCGGTTTCAGATCCCAACAAGA
Source organism: Lentisphaeria bacterium (assembly GCA_017503545.1). GTDB lineage: Bacteria > Verrucomicrobiota > Lentisphaeria > Victivallales > UBA1829 > RGIG8244. Next base: position 34,027 of record JAFVSW010000037.1, read on the forward strand.
GTTTTCAGGCATTTTTGAAAACTTTTGAAATTGCCTCATCAAATCGAACGAAAATATTACGGAGCAAAATACTGTTTATGAAAGTGTTCTGCTCCGTATTTCATTTAGCGTAAAAAATTTTTATAATGATTTCTACGGTTCGTTACAGTACAGTCTGACATTAAAAAAACAGCATTTTTTCTTCGTATATTCCGTTTTTCTTTGCCAAAACAGCTGAAATATAACATTTTTTTTATTTTTTTCACATTTTGATATCTTTTTTTTCTTGACAAATCATAGTAGGACAACTATATTATCCCAGAGTGTTGCATATTAATACAACAGTTAAAAAATAATGAAGGATATGGAAAGCGCAAAAATAAAGAGCAATTCCGGTGAGGATAAATAAACCTATTGTTAAAGCAGGAGATAGAACAATGCCAAAGAAATTTCGTACTTTCACGCTGATCGAACTTCTGGTTGTAATTGCCATCATTGCCATTTTAGCGGCAATGCTTTTGCCATCGCTGAATAAGGTCAAAGCGGTTTCCGTCAAAGCAACGTGTATGAGTAATCTGAAACAAATCGGTCTGGCTTGTCACGGGTATGCCGCCGATTTCAAGGATTATATATTTCCGCAGGCAAGTGAGAATAAAGTAGGCTCTAATAGCAATTTAGGGATTCACTGGTATAAAGAAAACAGTCACGTGTGGAGTTATCTGAAAAGCCGGAAACTCTCCTTCTGTAATGCCTTCAGACCGGAACACTCCCTCAGTTATTCGCTTCCGAACCGGGGTACTTATACCATTGCACGGGCATTTTCTATGGGATATGGAAACTTTAGTGGACGGGGAACAAAAATACAGCAAATCAAACAACCATCATGGAAATTTTTACTTGTGGAACACAGATATGCCCCGGACGGTTTTGATTACACACATTTGAACAAGGATGACAGCAAAACCTATATACGTTTTCTGCACAACAACACAACCAATATTCTTGTCATCGACGGGCATGTACCAACAGCAAAAAAATGGCAGATACTTGATAGTGCGAACAACCGACTCTATGCGCAATTTCTTTGGCTGGACGCCGGAACCAAACCACCTGCGTTCCAACCGTAAAAACAAGTCGGAAATACTGAAAAAAGGGTATTACGGGATCATTGTGTCCTGAAACCGGAAATTAAGGAATAAAAACACTCACAATTTTATAAAAAACAGAACAGGAAAGAAAAAAAATGAAAAAGCTGTTAAGGAACACAATGCTTATGCTGCCGGTAACCATGATCGCAGCAGAAGCACAACCAACCCCAACAGAACCGACAACATTCCGTATCCCACGGATCGAAACAGCATCCACCGGTTATAAACTGGATGGGAAACTGACGGATAAAGTGTGGGAAAAAGCCGCCATGATCCAGAAATTCGATCATGTCTCCTTTAACGGAAAAATGTCCAATAAACCGGTAAAGAGTAAAACAACAGTAAAAATGTTTTATGATGTGGATGCCCTTTATTTCGGCTTCACATGCTATGAAGAAAATATCAAAAAAGTTGTGCCGGGTCTTCCCGCAGGACAAACAACAGACGTCCCCATCGGCAGCAGCGATGACTGTCTGGAAATGATGATCTTCCTCCCCGGATCCGACAAAACGTATTATCACATGCGGATCGTTCCCTCCGGTGCAAAAGAAGATGCGCGCAACACACTTCTCGAACCGGGAAAATTTCTGCGTGACAGTTCCTGGAATGGAAATTGGGATGTAAAAACAAAAATCGATGAAAAGGCAAAATGCTGGACTGCGGAAGTTAAGATTCCGTTCAAAATCTTTGCAAATGCAGAAGCCGGATTTTTCTCCACCACTCCCGCAAAAGGGGATAAAATCCGGATCAATCTTGGCAGAGTCTCTTCTCCGGCTGCCGAAACGACCACCTGGCAAGTCGGACCCCGTGGATTCCACAGTCTGTTTGCAAACTGTATTTACAACGGAATGCCTTTTGGCGACATCCAATTGATCAAGCCGCAAAATCAGCGTATCATCAATGGAAAAAATCAATATACCGTAACTCTCTGCAATAAGGCATACCGACCGGGAAATCTCCGTGTGACGGCAACCTTGGTGGAAGATGAAACCGATCCGGTAAAACGTGCCGATGCACGGCGGAAACGCCATTGGATCAAACCGATGCGCTACACCTCTCTCCTGAATCAGACTTACGCCTTGAAAGCTGGTGAGAAAAAAGATATTACGGTGGAATTCGACATCAAAGAAGGCGGCGTCAAAACAATCAATTTCAATGTTGACTGGCTGCGGATGAAACATCATATCTGCCACAGCACTCTGGTGGATAATCTGTACGATATTGAAAGCGGAATCAAAAAGAATTCCGATAAAAACACGCTGCTGAACAACAAAATCAAAGAAGCTGCCGGGAAAGGGATCAAGACTCCGGCAAATATCACCTCTCTGATCAAGCAGACCAATGATCTTTTGAAGAAAGCACAGGACAAAACAGTTTCTCCCTTTGAAAAGACTTCCGCCTTACAGAGTGCAGAAAAGAATCTGGAAAAAATAGAGTTCTACATTTCTACGGTCATTTCACCAAGCATCTGGAATATCAAAAACGGCAGAAAAAATGCGTCTTTCGCCGTTGGGATCGCTTCCGCCGGAGAAAAAGTATTCCGGGATCTGCCGTTCAAAGGCACATTCGGCAACAGGATTTCCATAAGCCTTGCCGCAAATGAATATGAATCCGCACAAATGGTATTCTTTTATCTTACAAAGAAAAGAAACAATATCAAAGTCTCCGTTTCCGATCTGAAAAACGAAAAAGGCGATATCATCAAAGCCGATCAATTCAAAATCCACAGAGTCGGTTTTGTCAATATCGGGGACAGCGGTCATCACACCCACGTAGGCTATTGGCCGGATGTACTTTACCCCGAATCCAATATTCAGCCGCCGGTCAAGGGCGATCTGCAATCCGTCATGCTGACTTTGAAAACAGACAAAGATCAGAAAGCAGGCAATTATACCGGAACAGTAACATTTGATAACGGCAAAGAAAAACAATCACTGGAACTGGCAGTCCGTGTATATCCCTTTGCGCTGCCCGATAAAAAAAGCCTCGGCATGAATATCTGGTTCCACGGGATTCGCGTCCATTGGTTCTATAACCAACTTACTTTATCCCACAAATTATTTGATCAAATTATGTCGGTACAGGGTGCATATCACTTTGCGACAGGGCTCCGCGGCTACATAAGCAAATACATTCGTGTCAGAGAAATTGCAAAAGGAAAATATAAATTTGACTTTTCACTTCTGGAACCGTACATGGAAATTTCCATGAAACACAATGCCAATGTATTGAATCTGGATATACTCGGTCCGGCATTATTCAAAAAATCGCCAAAGATCCTCATCGACAAAAACGGAAAATTGCAGAAATTCTCCCCGGCAGATCCGGAAGCGATGGAAGATCAATATTTCCAGGAAGCTGTTGCATGGTACAAGGAAAAAGGATATTTGAAATATGCGGTCATTCAGATCAGCGACGAACCCTGGAGCGAGAAAGCACAGGAATATATCCGTAAACGGTCCGCTCATTTGCGTAAACTTGTCAGCAAGGAAGATATGCCCCGGATCATTACAGCAGGTACTGTCCGCAACCGTATGAATTTGAGTGGTGCCATCAATATCTGGTGTCCCCAGTTCCCCCAGTTCAATCCTGCCGATTATAAAAACATGAAGAAAGACGAATCCTTGTTCTTCTATCAGTGTCTTTACAAACCGGAATTCCCCATGTACATGATCGACCGTCCGGGGATCGAACCGCGTATCACCGGCACGATTTGCTGGAAATTCAATGCAAAAGGTTTCCTGTACTGGACCTCCGAACAATGGATTGCCGGCGGTGCTGGTGAACCGGCAAACAGAGCAAAAATGAAAAACCGCTGGGTTCATGAAGAATGGGGATTCCCCTTCCGCGATAATCCCGGTGACGGATGTTTCATTTACCCGACAAAAGATGGTGTGATCCCCTCACTCCGCGCACAATACATGCGTGACGGGGTGGAAGATTACGAATATCTTGCCGTCCTGCAAAAAACATTGGGACAGGCACTCAAGAAAGGGAAAATGACGGCTCAGCTTCGCAGAGAAACCGATGCGATCCTGAAAGTTCCGGATCACATTGTAAAAGCGGTCAATGATTGGACGAAATCGGAATCTGCCCTGCAGGATTTCCGTAACAAAGTGGCAGAACAGATCATCAAATTGCAAAAACGCCTCAAATAAATGATTCGAGACTGTTAAATCGTCGATCCGGTAAAATGTCAACACAACACAGCATTTTACCGGATTTTTTTGCGGTATTCCGGCATTTGACCTTGCTTTTCGGTCAAGAGATGATATAGTATTGCAATCGAACAATAAACCAACATAAAAACAGGTTATGAAATGAACAACAAAAATCGCAAGTTCACACTCATCGAATTGCTGGTTGTTATTGCAATTATCGCCATCATCGCGGCTATGCTGCTCCCCGCATTGGGCAAGGTCAAGGAAACTTCTAAAACCGCTTCCTGTCTCTCCAATCTCAAACAGAGTATGACGTATATCGGGATGTATACTGATTCGTATAACAATATGCTGTATACTGACAGTACCTGGGCGGGTGCAATCACCAAAGCCGGGCTTGCCAAACAAGATCAATATCAAGCCATGCGCTGCCCGGGACTTCCTGTACCCCAGGCACATATCAACAGTCCGTACTATACATTCGGGATCCGCATGGTTTCCGGCACCTCAAAAACCCTTCACCATCTGGTCAAAATCAAACAGCCAGGCAAATACATTCTGCTTGCAGACTCCATCAACAGCAATCCGGATAAAATGAATCAGACCAACATTATCTGCGGCAGATTGCTTTATGACAACGGTTCGCACTCCGATATTTTCGGTGCTTATGCGCAAAAAATCCATTTCCGGCATAATCTCCGGGCAAATATCAGTTTTGCGGATGGACATGCCAGCGCACATCAACCAAAAGATTCTGACATCAAACTCCGTATACAATGTCCAAAACCCTATCCTACAACACTTTATTGATATTTTTTGAGGTGATTCAGGACAATAAAAACAGTTTGAAAGAAATGATTTTTTTACGGTATTCAGTTGCTTTTTCCGGATGTACGTGTATACTAACAAAAGTATGACATTTTATGTTCAATATTAACATTTTAAAGAGGATTGAGTATGAACACAGCGACACACCATGCGCAACAGGGAACTGCCATTTATCAAAAACAATGCAAAACATTCACATTGATTGAACTTCTGGTTGTTATTGCCATCATTGCCATTCTGGCGGCTATGTTATTGCCGGCATTGGGCAAAGTCAAAGAAACATCAAAGTCTTCCAGCTGTCTCTCCAACCTGAAGCAGAGTATGACATATATCGGCATGTATGTTGATTCCTATAACAATACAATTTGGTGCAATAATACCTGGGGCAGTTCCCTCACAAAAGCAGGGTTGACCACAAATGCACAATACCAAGTCATGCGCTGCCCTTCCCTCCCCGTTAAAAAATCGGATATAAACAGTTCCTATTACACTTATGGGATGCGGATGATTTCCGGAAATTCAACAATCGTTCACCATCTGGTCAAAATCAAGCAACCCGGCAGATATGTATTGCTTGCAGACTCCATCAACGGAGAAGCCAACAAATTGGTACAGTGCGATATGCTTTGCGGCAGAAAACTCTACGACGACGGAACGTATTCTGACATCAATGGTGCTTACAAATATAAAATCCATTTCCGGCACAATTTCAAAGCCAATATCGGTTTTGCTGACGGCCATGCAGGCGCACACCGTCCCAAAGATCCGGAAATCAAACTCCATGTACAATGTCCCAAACCTTACCCTATGACACTTTATTAATCATCAACCAGGATACCTGTTATGTTGTTACCCACTATCAAAAAACAAGCAGCATTTCTGACCGCCATGCTGCTGGCATCAACCACTCTCTCAGCCACACAGATCGTCATTCCGGATGAACCGGGGAAATTGGTATTTCCTCCGGGAGAAACCTACGAATATCCCGCCGGATTTCTCATGTTTTATATACAGAAATCCACCGGCTTGCGCCTGCCGATCGTCAAAGAATCAAAAATGGACCCGAAGCAGAGTCATATTTTTGTCGGTAACACAAAAATGGCAAAAAAGTTTGCATTCAAATGCAAGCCGGAAGAATTGATCATTCACCCCGTCGGCAAAGACTTGATCCTTTGCGGAGAAATCACAAAGGAAGGAATCGACCGCGGTACGCTTTTTGCTGTATATGAATATTTGGAACGGCAATACGATATCCGCTGGTTTTACCCTTCCCATAAAGATTGGAAAGGGTTTGGCAGCGGAACTTTCATCCCGAAAAAGAAAGGTATCAGCTATCCGAAAACAACGATCCGCACCGCACCCCGTTTCCAACAGCGTGAAGGCGGTGTGATGTATATGAATTATTACGGTATTGAAATCGAGAAACAATGGCACCCCGTCTTGCGTTTCGGAACCTCGCTTGCGCATGACAACGCAAATCACACCCAGATCAACTGGGTAGACCTGTATGCCGATTCTCACCCCGAATATTTTGCAAAAAGAAGCGATGGCAAACCGGCGATCAATCGCCGTTACAAAGCCCGTACTTATATCTGTCTCAGCAGCGAGGCAACACTCCAGCGGATGAAAGATAATCTGAAAGACTTGGATGCAGGGAAAAATCCCGGTCCGGCATGGGGTCCGCGCAAACCGACTGCCAATGCTGTATTTTTTGCCTGCAATGACGGTATGACGCCCCATAACATGTGCAAATGCCCCAAGTGTTCTGCCATGTTGAATACAAAAACATATTACGAAGAACAGGGGTCGGAATTGTTCTTCAAATTTGCCTCTCAATATGCTGAATTTGTCAAAAAACATTCTCCGCAGCGACGCTTTGCCGTACTGGCATACAGTCATTACCTTGCACCTCCGGAAAAATGCAAAATTCCGGATAATATGGATGTGACTTATGTCGGCCCGCGAATCCATTATGCCAACGACCCGGCAATGTATGAACGCCACAAAAAATATTTGAAACGCTGGGGCGAATTATTGAACAATGACCGCTCCCGTCTGAATATCTGGTGGAATATTGTCAACCCGACACAGTATCTTTCCGCCTGTCCCTTCATGTATCCGAACACGGTCAAAAAATTCATGAAAGAATTTGAAGGTCAGGTCTGCGGTTTCTTTATCAACGGCTTCAGCCCCTATCTGCGCCGCACCGGAGCAGTCCGGATTTATGGCACAATCATGTCCCTCCCGATGGTATGGATCCAGAGCCGTCTGATGTGGAATCCGGATGCCGATGTGCAGGAATTGTTGAAAGAATACTGCAAATATTCTTACGGAAATGCCGCCGGTACAATGCTTGAATTTTATAATTTGATCATTTCCCGTTGGGAAGGAATGTACCAGCAGAATCCTGCATTGGGTGAAATGGATTACATCCACCGGATCCGCTATCCCAAAAATATCGTTGCAGAATTGAAAGCCTTGTTGGAAAAAGCTATGGCTGAAACAAAAAGTGACAAATATATTTACAACCGGATCCGCTACCTCAACAAATATGTTTATTCCCGTTTCTTCACAGAATCAGAAAATTATCATAAGGGTGATGGTATTATGAAAACATACGAATGTGTTCCCGCCAATGTCCCGCCGGTCATCGATGGCAAAGGGTCCGATCCGGTCTGGCAGGATGCCCAGGGAATCAACCTGGTCAAATTCATGCGCGGCGAACAATCTCCCCGTCCGACCACGGTCCGCATGGTGCATCATAACAAAAAATTATATTTCCTTGCAAAATTGGATAAAGCGATTGCAAAAACGGAATTGCGTGTTCACATTGCGGTCAAGGCAGATTCTCTGAAAGGACGTTTTGCGCCCAATATCAACCGGGACTGGAAGAGTTTTCTGGAATTGCGGATCGCCCGGGACGGAAAATGCAAACGGTACGGAAGATTCCCCGCATATCAGGTCAAAGTTAGCGAAACAGATAATACGCTTATGATTGAAGGCGAAATCGATACAAGTAAATTTCTGAATTCAATCGGCGTGCCGTCTCTGCGTATGCAGTTCCTCCGCTATGAAGATATGTGGAATGATTATGATCTGTGGTGTCCCACCATGTCCAGTATTTCCGATTATCCCACATGGCGTTTCGGTCTGATTCAGCTTCTGCCGGCTGTCAAAGTAATCAAGAACGGTTTGGAATAAAAAAGAACCATGGAACTTAATTACACGGTTATTATCGGGCAGATTTTCGGCATTGCTGGGATGCTTATGACTATTTTTTCCATGCAATGCCGGAGTAATCAGAATTTTTTCCGCTGTCAAACTGCCGGCGGGGTTTTATTCATGATCAGTTTTATGCTGTTGGGAGCATGGAGCGGTGCAATCATGAATGTATTCGGCATACTCCGTCCGGAATTGTTCCGCAGAGAAAAGATCGCGGCATCCAAATGGACATTGCCCGGACTGCTTATTTTTCTGTTGATGCTCAGTCTGCTGCTGATATTTGTATGGAAAGAAAATCCCTTTCTGGTCCTGTTGGTCTTTGTTGCCCAGGGTGCCGGAACTTGTGCCATGGCAACACAAAATGGAAAACTGATCCGTCTGGGACAGCTTTACGTTGTATCTCCATTATGGCTGACCTACAACATATTAGTGCCGATTCCCAGTATTGGCGGTATCATTACGGAAACATTCAACATTATATCCGTTTTGGTCGCCTTATTCCGGTACCGCAAGACGGGCTTCACAAAAAAATAAAAACATAAAAGCCTTTGCACCGTTATCACACAAAAAACTGGAACTGTTTTTACTGATAAATCAATAAAAGCAGTTCCAGTATGATTTTATATGCAGCGATATTGGCTTATCACGACGTTTCAGCGGACAATTTCGTAACTGCAGCTCCAACTGATTTGTTTACCGGGCTGAAGAGTCAACACATCTGAAATCGGTTCCACCGTATATCCGGTAACGGTATTCGCCCAGGAATAGAACCCTGCGGTTTTGGAATCCGGAACAATTTTGACCGTTTCCATCATTTCCTTTCCGGCTTTGACTGTGATCGGCCCCGGCTTGATAATTTCAATCGGGATCCGTTTGTAAAGCAGATGTTTGCGTAATTCGGGGGCAGCATCTTTGTTTTTCAACAGCATACGATCACTTTTCGGTGAACCGGGGATGAACGATTTTGAACCGCAAATGATTTGAGTTACTCCAGGAAGATGTGCTTTTTCAGCATAATTTCCGCCGATTCTCGGATAATTATTGACCTTGAAAGAGAAGTTCATCGTTTTTTTGGAAGGATTGTAAAACGTAAATGTCAATACAATCTTTTTGCCTGCGTTTTGCAGTGAAATCTTTTTACTGACTTTCAAACCGGTCAATGGATTCTTCACCGCAGATGCATTGGCATAATCCGGAACCGTATAATCAAACAACACTTCCGGTCCAGTTTTGGTTTTGCGTATGGCTTGCAATTCAAACGGATACGGTCCCGGCAGCTGTTCCGGGGCATTCAGCTGAAATCTGCCGAAAAATCCGCGTCCCTGATGATACAGCAAATCATTCCCAACTTTTCCATCCGGTTCCCAGGAAACGATTTCACCGCCATCAAGTGCCTCAATACCGATTCTGCCTTTTCCCTGGTGTTCAAGATAGACCACGGCATTGTCTTTTTCCGGAAGAACGCCCCACATTGCCGAAGAATCTTTTTCTTTGAACGGGCGGAACGATGTTCCGGAAGAAGCATGTAACTTATTCTGTTTCAACTTTCCGGCAAAATATTTCTGCTCCACAGGCCGCATTGTGCCGGGGACATTTTCCGCTTTTTTGCGGATACGGAATACCGCAGTTCCGTTCGGTGCAATTTCTGCAAGAAATCCTTTGCGGATCCGGTCAGAAGAAAGATTTTTTCCATTTTCAGTCAACCGGATCTGTTTGACCAATTCTTCCACGCCGGAACATTTTCCGGAAAAGCCGGGAATTGCCAACTCAAGAATCGCAGAAGTACGATCGGAAAAATTAAAGACTGTCAGCAAATCGGCATCCGCAGACTGATGATGCAAAACACGGATTTTACGGTCGATCGGGGGAATGGTCAACGTAATCTTTTTCCCATTTTCACTGCTGGTTTCAATCTCCAGAACATTGCGGCATTTTGCCCGGAAAGTACCGGAGTCGCGGTACGGCAATGCATAGATTTTTTCCGTTTCTGCAACGACACGATAACTTTCTTTAATAGATTCCAGATAACGGCCGTCAAACACATCATTCGGCCAGAAACCAATCCCGTAACCACCGAGAGATGCAACGATCAGGATGTTCTGCATTACAGTCGCCGGATTATAACGGGAATAATACATTTCCGCATTTTCCGAGGGGTCAATAAAAGGGAAACATGGCTTTTTCAATTCCGCAATGTTGAGTTTCATTACATTGTAAAACTGTTCCCCGGTGTAATAAGGCATATCCTGGTGGATATCAACATCGGGATCCGAGGCTTGCACATCCACGCCGCACCATTCCGCAACACGCTGTTTTCCAGGCTGCAAGGGATCGCTGATGAGCCAGAACTGAACGCCCGGCAGGTGTTTTTTGATTGCTTTGGAAAGACGTTCCAAAATCTTCCGGTGTTCTTCAATGCGGAACTTGAGCCATTTTTCGCGATGTTTCACCAGAATGACATCGGTAGAAGGTACCGTTTTAAGTTTCGCAAAAGCTGCAAATCGTTTCCGGCTTTCCGGACTGAAACAATGGGTATAGGCTCCCGGTTCGTAATCAACAGCAATGGCTTTGATATTCGGATTTTTCCGGACAGTTACTGCATATTCTTTGAACAGAGTTTCCCAAATCAGATTTTCCGGGTCCTCAATAAGATACCACGGACTGACCGAAATGGGGATCTTACTGCCATCCGCACGGACCACTTTAGGGAATTTACCCGGAAAACGGTTTTTCGCCACCGCATTGTAAAGCGATGTGATCCACGGCATACTGGCGGAAGCCGGCAGATGAAACGAATAATGATAACGGGAATAGATCTTTTTCTGCTCCGTTTCCGGATAAGCATTTATATAATAAGGATTGGAGATCCACGGGCGTTTCTGCAGAGAATTCCAAAAGTCAAGATACGCATCGGACACTCCAGCCGGAGTGATCATATGCCATAATCTTGCAAGGCAAAGCTGGAACCGTTCACACGGACGGGCTGGCATTTGCAATGACGGCAACACATTCAATACAAAAAACTGTTCTTTCGTTTCATTGGTACGACTGCGCAATTTCCAATAGACTTTTCCAGCGATACGAGGTTGCCCCGTCGCGCGAAAATAGATCCGGTTATAATTTTCCCATGCAAAATTCTTACCGAGTTTTTCCGTAAATCCGGGGGCAAAGGTCAATGTGTAACGCACATAATTTTTGCCATCCCGTTTGATCGCTTTTTTATTGTAAGTATCTTTTTCAAAAACCGTTTTTTTGGCAGCATTGCTGACCGGTAATAATGCTCCGGATCCAAGATATTCCACACCTTCCGGTACATCCAATATCATTTGGAGATGATTGCCGGGCATCCATTTCCGGTCCAGTTTTGCACGCAACAAAAGAGCATTGGGGAAATTACTGTTCAGATACCAATTCCGGTTCTGAAAATCTACCGGATAAAGAAATGCTTGCGGGGCTGTCTGTTCGACCTTTTTTTTCTTTTCAATACGTACTTTGTCATACCAGACTGTCCCTGTAACAGCACGCAGAGAAAAGACCAGGGCAACAGAGGAACTTCTCAACTTTTTCGTTCTGAAATTGTGTTCCACCCGTTTCCAATTGAAAGTCCCGGTCGCATGATGATACAGCTTATCACCCATACTGAAAAGGGCATTCCCTTTATCAAGCAGATACACCGCACCGCCGCAATATGCCGTTGAACCTTTAATATTTTCCGCTTTGACGTAGTAGGAAATGGTATATGAAGTATCCGACTCCAAACGGACGCTCTGCGCCAAAAAGGAATGTTGTTTGACACTGTTATTGACAATCTTGAGAACAGCATCTTTTCCGCCCTGCTCCGGCACAACAGTGATTTCTCCGGTGGGAGGTCCCCATGACTGACGGGACCAATACGGGATTTTCTTTTTGTTCACTTGTGAAAACTCGCCGTTATACACAAGATTATCTTTTGCATTCAGCAGAAAACTGCACAACAATGCAAAGATAAGAGGAATTGTAATTTTTACTTTCATTTTCACGCAACCTTCATATAAAATTATTTTTATCAAGGAACATAAACAGGTGTACTTGCAGATATTTGCAGTAAGATATAATAAGGTCCCGCAGTATCAGGCAGCAACTTTGATGCCTGATGCTGCCCAATTGCTTCCACATGACCATCCATCATGGCAACATTGGCATGTTTTCCATGACGCAGGGTCATATAATAATTTTGCCCCGACCAGGAACATACAATATAGGTCATATATTCTTTATTTTTCGCCCCGCTGTCAGCAATAAATCCGGTTGTGGAAGGTCTGTGTTTTTTGGTGATGGCATGATAAGGCACTTTACCATAGGAAAACGGACCGTTGAAGAAAACGCCATAGGTATAAAACCAACTGTACGGATCGTTTTCCTTGACACGGGATTTCTGTATAGTGGGACATTCCGCACTTTTCGGAACGATCATTTTTTCTTTGTATAAATATTCCGCCCAAAAAGTCGGAGTACCGTTTGCATTGAATGCAGGGAAATACCCATTGTACTGGTCACAATACATGATTGCGGCAAGGGACATCTGTTTGAGATTATTGGAACAGGACCCCTTTTTTGCCATCGCCTTGGAACTCTGCAATGCCGGCAAAAGCATGGCAGCGAGAATCGCAATGATGCTGATGACAACAAGAAGTTCAATCAGCGTAAAGTGTGCCTTTGAAGGCGTAAGGAGCTGCAATTTTTTAAGATTGTTTTTGCGGCCATCCAACGGCAAAACACCGTTTTTAGGAGTAATACTCACCACGGTCTGATCAAAAAGTTCTCTCTGATGCTTTTGTTTCATGATACGATCTCCTGTTCTTTATTTTTTGGATTTATGTATTCTTTTTTTGCAAGATCCCCGTTCGATCAATATGGCATCACTGGGGGATGATGTCATGGGTTCCTGATGCAGGATCAGCCGTTCCAGCTGTTCGGTTGCCATACGGGTAATTTCACGTACAGGCTGAGCAAAAACTGTCACGGGAGGATCCAATTCCGCCATAAATGCGGGATCATCAAACGCAACAACAGATAAATCATCGGGTATTTTTACCCCTAATTTTCTGCATGCGTCATACAATTTAGCAAGTCTGCTGAAATCGCTCAGAAGCAGAGCGGTCGGCATATCACCATCTTTTAACAGACGTTCCAATAAATCTTCATAACTCTCCTGATACTGAATTTGAATGATCCATGAAGGATTGATCGGAAGTTTTGCCTGCCACATGCCATGTCTGTAACCATCTTCCCGCTGACGCGTACCGCTTGAGTTTGACCTGGTGGTAATACCGATTTTCGTATGCCCCTGTTTATGCAGATATGCCACCGCTTTTTCACAAACTTGCCGATGATCGGAGCCGAAAGAATGTCCTTCCAATCCATCCAGACATATCCCGACTGTCACAATCGGTATTTTTTTCCGGATCAATTCATGAATTTGAGGAGCAAAATGTTCCTGTGGACACAAAACCAATATTCCGGCAAGACGGTACTCACGAATCGCCTGTTCATATTGATCCGGCGTACGGATCAAAGAAATAATATCTACATTACGACTGGTCCAATACGAATAAAATTCCTGCAATACCGCTGTAACATAACATTCATCATTGATGATCGGCTCATGTGCAATAATACCGACACGGGAAAATCCGGGCGCAATACTCTTGCCGGAAATATAGGTGCCGGATCCGGAACGTCTGGCCAATAATCCTTTTTGAACAAGAATATCAAGGGCTTTTGCTGCCGTCGCGGGGGAAACACCCCAACTGTCCGCCAATAAACGTTCACTGGGCAAACGCGTTCCCGCCTCCGGCTTGTTGACAACGATCCAATTTCCCAACAGATCAGCCAAGGCACGAAACTTCGGCAGGCGTATATCTTCCGGGAGCTGTAATTTTATTTCATCAATATTCATATCAAACCTCTTCTGCTATAATTTAGAACATCTATTGTTACTTTTCAATAACAATATGCTGCTTTTTTCCACCTTTATCGCCATAGTATACTACATAAGTACCATATGGTGATTTTCAAAAAAAAGACTTGTGAGTGCAACCGGACGGGAAATAGACCTCCATCGCGAATAACCGGATGGAGTATTCCAATAAGCCGGAAAAGATTGATAAACTGGTATATCCATGACAAAAAAGTATTTTTCAAAACATGGATCACTGTGAAATTTTTACCGGACCGCTGTAAGAAATCAAGAAATTTCATTCAAAAATCAAAGGAGGGAAATTATAACAGAGAAAATATTTTTCCGGAAAAATTTGCATTTTGCAAATTGTGTGCTACATTAGACGATATAACACATAACTTACTTAAGCGATTGAAATGAAAAAGAAAAAACACAGGGGGCGACCCCGATGGGGTTCCAACCCGTCTATCGAATTGAATTTGCATGTATACCCGCTAAAGGTATTTTCCAACACAATTGAATCCTGTTTTGTACATCGTGTATTGCGTATGAGACGATGCTGATCAGACTGTCTCCAAGTCTCGTTATTTCTTACGCCCGCAATATTAACGCACGTTATTTTATCCGGACAAAAAAATAAACAAAAAGATTCCGGGGCGTGCAACAGAAGGTTTCAATAATTAAGCATTATGTTTGCTTTTGTTTCAAGTGTTTGTACTGTACTGATCGTCTCATTTTTATGTTCTTTGACAGAGTCTGTTATTCTGAGTACGAATATCAATGCGCTGTCAAAAGTCAATCCCACATCCTATGAAAAACGTACGCAGGATGTTTGGAATCGTTTACGCAGCAATATCAGTAAACCCATTGCTGCCGTTCTGATTCTGAATACGATCGCCAATACCGGCGGATCTGTTATGGCAAGTTCGGCGTTTCAAACGTTATTCGGCGCACAAAGCATGTGGATTTTTTCTCTCGCCATGACAGTTGCCATTCTCTGTGGAACGGAAATTCTCCCCAAGATCATCGGGGTGGAATACGGAAAACATCTGTTAGGTAAGTTGGTTTATCCCCTGTATTTTCTGACAAAAGTTTTTGCACCGATCATTCTGTTTACCGAATGGATCGCAAAACCATTCAAAAAAGAAGGCAGTCAATCCGGATTGGAACAGACCACTTCCGCCGCCGATATCATTGCGTATGCAGCAACTGCCCGTTCCAGAAAAAGCATTGATATGGAACAGGAATCCATCATTGTCAATGCCATTAAACTGAAACATGCTTCCGTGAAAAAAATCATGATTCCGCGGGATTCCATTCAATATATCATCAACGGTACATCTTTGGAGGAAAACGAAGAACGGTTCGGCGGTGTATTAAGCAAAACACGTTATCCGGTCTGCGAAACAAGCGATCTTGATACGATTATCGGCACAATCAATTACAAAAAATTTGAATTGCGCCATGGTGATCAGGCAAAAGATTATACTTCCATGACACGGGAACCCGTTTATGTCAATGAAGATATGACTCTGCTTCAGGCATTGAAAATGATGCGCTGGAATAAACGGCACATGCTGTTCGTGCGGGATCCTGATAACCGGCTTTCCGGTTTGATCACGCTGGAAGATATTATGGATGAACTGGTGGATGTTGCTCTGCCCGATTGATTTGCTTGATCAATCCGCTTCATTGCCGCCGGAATGACCGGGAAAAATCGCATCAATAATCTGCCGGGCGATACTGCCTTTCATCGGCAATTCCGGCAGATTATCCGCGGTAAACCACCCCAGGGAAGTCAACTCCACCCCGTCCGGCGTTGCGTCTCCGGATTCATATTCCGCTTCAAACGCCAGCATCAAACTGTTGGGAAACGGCCAGGGTTGACTGGCAAGATAACGGATATTTTTTACACGCAAAGAAGTTTCTTCCAAAATTTCACGCTGAACCGTCTGTTCCACCGTTTCTCCGGCTTCCATAAAACCGGCAATCAGACTATGCACATTCCGTTCAAAATTCCGGTTGTGTGCCAATAATAACTGATCCCCTTTCCGCACGGCAACGATCACTGCCGGTGAGATCTGGGGGAAATACATGGCTCCACATTCCGGACATTTCAACGCAGAATCGTGGGACGATGGCACAAGCTCTGCCCGGCAAGCCCCGCAATACCGATGCTGTTTTTTCCAGAATACCAATTTTTGTGTGCGGCTGATGGCATGCCATAAACATTCCTCCGCTTCCGTCAGCAAACGACGGGTCAACACACGCTGGAATCCACTGGGCAATGTTTCCGGCAATTTGCATTGTCCGCCGAAACAGGGGCGGTCATACAATTTACCCAAGTACAATAGATTTTCTGTAATACCCGGCAGAAACGTCTCCACCTCCTGAACCGTGGGGAATGTCCAATCACTGGTTACAACCGTTTCTCTGCCGCAAAATAAAATGCAATAGGAGGCGGATAAAGATTCGCATTTTTCAGCAAAAACACGTGCAAGAGCCGATTCCGCTTCAAACATGATCCAATCCCTCAACGACCGCCGAAAATTGCGGTTCCGATCCGGACAATGGTAGATCCTTCCGCAATGGCATATTCATAATCGCCACTCATTCCCATGGAAAGTTCGGGCATTACAATGCCGTATTCCTGCGCTGCACGATCGCGGAATTGGCGCAATGCCGCAAACGTGTTGCGGATCTCCGTTTCCGGCGCATCGAATGCAGCCATGGTCATCAAGCCTTTGACATGAAGATTTCCGGCAGGCAAAGCCGCATCCAGCAGCATACGCAAGGAATCATATCCGCCGGTCAAACCGGTTTTGGATTCCTCGCCGGAAAGATTAAGTTCCAGCAGAATATTAAGATCACTGCCGGATGCCTGTAATTTTTCAATAAGTTTCACCGAATTCACACTGTGGATCCAGGCAGCCAGACTTGCCGCTTTTGCCGCCTTATTACTTTGCAGATGACCGATCAGATGCCAAACCGGCGGGGTTGCCATTTCCGCAAACTGCGGGACTTTTTCCGCCAGTTCCTGTACCCGGTTTTCTCCGAATTCCAACTGACCGCAGGACAATGCTTCCGCAATATCAGAAGCAGGGAATGTTTTGGATACGGCAAGCAGACGGACAGAATTTTTTTCCCGTCCGAACCGCTCTTCCGCACGGGCAATATTTTCTTTTACGCGGGCAAGATTATCACGGATGGAAGACATAACAGCAATACTCCGTTTCAATTTTGTTTACTTGATTTCCGGATGGTCAATTCCGGGGCGGCAATGGTGATCTTGGTTCCGGGTGCCGTGTTTTCTGTCAGCCAGACGTTACCACCGATAATGGAACCTTTCCCGATGGTGACTGCACCCAGAATGGAAGCACCGGCATAGATCGTCACATTATCTTCAATGGTCGGATGCCGTTTTGCTCCTTTAATGATCATACCGCAAGCATCTTTCGGGAAGGAAAGCGCACCCAATGTGACACCTTGATAAATCTTGACATCGTTCCCGATTTCTGCCGTTTCACCGATCACGACACCGGTACCGTGGTCAATAAACAAACCTTTTCCCAGACAGGCACCGGGGTGAATATCGATCCCCGTGATCCGGTGTGCATATTCCGTCATCATCCGGGGAATCATGGGAACTTTGCTGCAATACAGATTATGGGCGATACGCTGAATGGAAATCGCACGTACCCCGGGGTAACTCAAAACGATTTCATCAAGGGTTCTTGCCGCCGGGTCGCCATCGTATGCGGCTTGGATATCCAATTTCATGGATTCCCGTAATTCGGGAATGGATTCCAACAGATTCCGCGCGGCACTTTCCGCGGTTCCGGAACAGTCGCAGATTTCTTTTCCTGCGGCACGGCAAACATAACGGTTTGCACGGCAAATCAGATCCCGCATGGAAATATAAGTTGTCGCCAGCAATTCGCCTACGGCATAAGGTAAAGTCGAAGTGGAGTGAACCGCATGAGTACCGAAACCGGGGAAAATCAATTCCAGGATCCGGTTCAGATTATCCAGAATCTCTGCTTCCCGGGGCAGATTCTGCCGTTCATTGTGATTGACTGCAATATTATCGGCATACGAAGCACAGATACGCGCGGTCAAATCGGCAATAAAATCTCCGTTTGTTTCAAAATCCTGTTCCAATTTCTGCATCGTATGAGTCCTTTCTTATTCGATGTTCTGCACTTGCTCACGCATCTTTTCCACTTCCGTTTTCATGGAAACTATACGCTTGGATATTTCCGGGACCGGGGCTTTGTTCCCTAATGTATTGACTTCCCGGAAAATTTCCTGGGTAATAAAATCAAGCGGTCTGCCCGCCGGTTCTTTCGCCTGCTCCATGACAGAACGGAAATGGGTAAAATGACTGCGCAGACGGACGATTTCTTCCGTCACATCGCACTTATCCGTAAAGATCACCAATTCACGGAGAAACCGTTCATCGGAAGGATCGGCAAGGAATCCGGCTTCCGTCACCCGATCAATCAACTTCTTGTATTGCAGCTTGGGCAAACCGGCAGCATAAGGTTCCAATTCCGTCAAGGAGTTCTCCAGGAAGGAAAGACGCTGTTCCAGATCGACTTTCAACCGTTCGCCTTCCGCAGTCCGCATTGCGACCAGAGACTCCACAGCCTGCGTTGCAATGTTACTCAAAAGTTTTTCCGTTGTTTCAGAAACAACAGATTGGGTTGCAGCTTCTGCAACGCCGGGAATGGTAAGCACAGCCACAGCATCAGCAAAGGAATTCAAACCATGGCGTTTCTGCAATGCTTTTGCCATTTCCGCATATCGGCCGGCAAGAGAAAGATCAAAGGCTTCATCTGCAGCACCTTCATTCGCTGTCTGAAAAGCACGGACTTCCACCCGCATCAACAGGGAACCTCTGGAAACTTTTTCAGAAACGATACCGCGCAACATACTTTCATACACCGCAATTTCATGGGGCAGTGAACACTTCAATTCAAACTGCTTCCGGTTGATGCTGGATATTTCCACGCGGAAGGAGATACCGGCAGAGAGATCACCCCCGCAAGCATTCCCGAAACCTGTCATACTTCTCATATTTCTGTTCTTTCCTGAAAATCTTATTTGTGATAAATAATACTGCCGCCCTGTTCCGGTGCATCCGGTGATGTTTGGGGATTTGTACGTTTGATTTCCGGTGCGGCAGGGTGGATCTGCTTCAACGGTTTCGCCGGAACAACTTTGATCTTGCGGATCTCGGCTTGCGTCATACGGTTTTTATTCAATTTTGCAACGGACATCAATTCTGCCGTCTGGAACTTCCATCCGGCAAGGGATCCGGTCGTTGTCAAACCGGTGAACACGATTTTCTGATCCGCTTTATCCCCGTTCCAAATCAAAGAAATCTGAGTATATTCTTTTTTCGATTCTTTCAATTCCATCAAATAAAGTTCCCAATCCGATTTACCGGCTTTTTCTTTGACATGGGGCAATGCAATATCAATTTTGGTAAATGCGATTTCCGCCGGATCGGAAAAACGGATCCGGTTACGTTCCGCCGTGGAAAGATACAGCATATTGTCCTTTACATGAACCTGACACGCTGTGACGGCGGCTGTAAATCCCGGATCAGCAGGAATATAATTTTTGATCAGAACGCGTCTGGGAGACCAATTGTGCATATTCCGCTGTCCATCCCCCACAACAACGATTTTGGCATTGAGATCCGGCGGAGCCCACACAATACTGCAGTGCATCAAGTCCAAATAAGGAGCCAGGGGAAAATCTTTATAATCTTCTTTTTTGACATGGCCGATTTCATCGACAGGAGTTACCACCTGGGGAAAAATCAGATTTTCATAAATCTCAGGCTGGGTAAATTTAATAAATGCACGCTGAGATTCCGTGATTCCGCGCAAATTATGCAGCGCATAATCCCGGGCGCGCTCCACTGCATCTGCTGAATAATCCGATCTGCATCCACTGTAAAGAAGTGCAGATAATGCAATAAACAACCATAAAAAAATCTTATTTTTTCCCATCGCAGAAAACCTTTCTTTCTATGTCCGACTTAACAGTTTTTATAATATAATACATGTTCCGGAAACTGCAAACAAAAAAGCAAAAAAATCACGGGTACTCTGAACTTTTTTTGTTGATTTTATAACAATATCATGCTATATTGCTCCAAACTTATAACAAAAGGATAATACCCATTATGACAAAACAAAACACGTTTGACCTCCCTCTCCATACACATTGGAGTTACGATGCGACCACTCCCCCGGAACATTATTTTGCGCAAGCTGAAAAATCCGGAATAACGCATATCGCCATTACCGATCATCATACAAATGACGGTATACAGGAAACACTGGAAGCGGCAGCAAAGCATCCCACTGTAAATTTCTTTTCCGCTGCCGAACTCACCGTTCATTGCGAATTGGGTACGTTCGATATGGTCTGTCTCGGTTTGCCCATTACTCCCACTCCGGAATTGGAAAAAGTATATGAGGCTTATCACACATGGCAACGCGGTTTCGGCGATCATTTGTGCAAAAATTTCACAGAAGCCGGTTATCCATTCCCGATGGAAGACCGGATCCGCATCGTAAAACAGTTCCGTCCGGAAAAAACGTTGAAGGTTCAAGGTATCACACATGTCCAATATCACTTGTTGCTTAAATATCTTCTGGAAGAAAAAAAATATTTCCCGGACAGAGATTCTCTGAATAAAGTCTGGGGCTCATTCCCGGCTTATGATTATCCGGAAGCGGATTTCGTTCTCCCCGCCGTCAGAAAAGCCGGCGGCATCATCTTTATCGCCCATCCGCACCCCTATTTCTACCGTGACGATTTGAAACGCATGGATGCGTTGCGGGAACGGCTCGGTTTTGACGGTATTGAATGTGCCCATACGGATGTTCCGGAAGAATTGACTCCGTTCTATCGCGATTATTGCAAAAAATACAACCTGCTTTCTTCCGCCGGATCCGATGCGCATAAACCGACAACGCCGATGGCAACCCATATTGCAGAACGGTGTTATCTGGAAGAAATTCTGGAACGTGTTTCCTGTGTCAAACTTTAAATGACACTATCCTTCTTTTTTGCATTAACTGCAAGCAGCAAGATACAGAAAATTTTTCTGTATCTTCTTTTTTTCTTTTCCTTTTTTTCAA
The DNA here is from genome assembly GCA_017503545.1 of Lentisphaeria bacterium. Lineage (GTDB taxonomy): Bacteria > Verrucomicrobiota > Lentisphaeria > Victivallales > UBA1829 > RGIG8244. Next base: position 55,469 of record JAFVSW010000037.1, read on the forward strand.
AAAACAACTTGAAATCGAAACAGTTCCGGAGTACATTATCCATAACCGGAAACATTCAAAAAAAGGAGGGTAACGAATGAATTCACAAGTTGACATCGGTCTCGCCGGATTAGGCGTCATGGGGGAAAATCTGGCATTGAATCTGCAAAAAAACGGTTGGAGTATTGCTCTGTTCAACCGGCACGAAGAAAAAGTGCAGGAGTTTTTGAAACAACACAATGATCCGTCTTTCACGCCATGTACCACCCCGGAGGAATTTTGTAAAAAGCTGAAAACACCACGCAAGATCCTGCTCACCGTAAAATCTGGTCCCGCTGTGGATGAAATGATTCATCTTTTTATCCCGCATCTGGAAAAAGGAGATGTAATCATCGACGGTGGAAACAGCGATTACCGTCACACCACACGCCGCTGTCATTTCCTGGAAGAACATGGCATCCATTATGTCGGACTGGGCATTTCCGGCGGCATGGAAGGCGCACAGAACGGGGCATCCCTGATGGCGGGTTGTACCCTGGAAAGTTGGGAGCTGGTCAAGGATATTCTTTTTTCCATCGCAGCAAAAAAGGAAAACGGGGAAATTTGTTGTATGCGTGCAGGTACGGACGGTGCCGGTCATTTCCTCAAAATGGTTCACAACGGAATCGAATATGCGGAAATGCAATTGATCGCAGAAACCTATGCGCTGTTGAAACATTTACTCCGCTGGACTCCGCCTCAATTACAGGCTCTCTACAAAAAATGGAATCAAACTGAATTGAACAGTTATCTTTTGGAAATCACTGCCGACATCTTTTCCAAAACGGAACCGGACGGTTCTTTTACCATTGATAAGATTCTGGATGCCGCAAAACAGAAAGGCACCGGACAATGGAGTGTGCAGAGCGCATTGGAAATCGGAACTCCGGTCCCCAGTCTCGCCCAAGCCGTTTTTGCCCGTCAACTTTCCAGCATGAAAGAGGAACGGCAGAGAGCATCGGAAATTCTGGACGAAGTCCCGGTTTCTTCGGGGAACAGTTATCATAACAGTTTTGCCGATTCCATCCGGATGGCGTACCATGCCTCCCGGATCAGTGTGTATGCTCAAAGTTTTCAAATGCTCAAAATGGGTGCAAAATTTTATCATTGGGATGAAATGCAAATGGAGGACATTGCTTCCATATGGCAGGCAGGATGTATCATCCGTTCTGAAATGCTCCATGATATCCGCACAGCATATAAAAATGATCCGGCATTGCCGAATCTGCTTCTTTCCGAACATTTCCACCACACCATTACAGAATATCAACGGGATTGGCGGATCACGGCGGCAACCGGAACATTACAGGGAATCCCCCTGCCCGGAATCACGGCGGCATTGCATTATTATGACATGATACGCAGCACAGATCTTCCGGCAAATCTGATTCAGGCACAACGGGATTATTTCGGCTATCATGGGTTTGAACGCAACGATCATCCCCGCGGTGAATTGTTCCATTTGAATCCGTAAACATCCATCCTGCAATAAACACAAGAATCCCGGATCACACCGTAAAATGTGATCCGGGATCTTTTTTTATTGCAGAGCAATAAGCGGATGAATTACATCATGCCGCCCATGCCGCCCATACCGCCCATGCCGCCTTCGGGCATCGCCGGTTTTTCTTTTTCCGGGATTTCTGTGACGAGACATTCGGTGGTGAGGAGCAGACCGGAGATGGATGCTGCGTTCTGGAGAGCAGAACGTGTGACTTTCTTCGGGTCGATAATACCAGCCTGAAGCATGTCAACATATTTACCGGTTGCAATGTCAAAACCTTCGTTGCCTTTGCCGGCGAGGATGGCGTTGACGATCACGCTGCCTTCAAAACCGCCATTGGAGGCGAGGCAACGCAGGGGTTCTTCCACAGCGCGACGGATGATGTCAGCACCGGTAGCTTCATCGCCTTCGAGCTTGAGAGCATCGAGAGCTTTGACAGCGCGGAGAAGAGCAACACCGCCACCGGGGACGATACCTTCTTCAACAGCAGCGCGTGTAGCATGGAGAGCATCTTCCACGCGGGCTTTCTTTTCTTTCATTTCAGTTTCGGTAGCTGCACCGATATTGATCACAGCAACACCGCCTGCGAGTTTTGCAAGACGTTCCTGCAATTTTTCGCGGTCGTAATCGGAAGATGTTTCTTCGATCTGTTTGCGGATCTGGTTGACACGAGCCATGATATCGCTGGTCTTGCCGGCACCTTCCACAATGGTGGTGTTTTCTTTTTCGATGGTGATGCGTTTTGCTTTACCGAGCTGATCGAGTGTGACGGAATCCAATTTGATACCGAGATCTTCAGAAATCATCTGACCGCCGGTGAGGATTGCGATATCTTCCAGCATGGCTTTACGACGATCGCCGAAACCGGGAGCTTTCACTGCTGCGCAGTTGAGGATACCACGCATTTTGTTGATTACGAGAGTAGCAAGAGCTTCGCCTTCGACATCTTCAGCAATGATCAACAGCGGTTTGCCGGTCTTTGCAACAGTCTGGAGAACAGGAAGCATGTCATTGAGATTGCTGATCTTCTTTTCGTTGATCAGGATGTAAGCATCTTCCAGAGAGCACTGCATGTTTTCTGCATCGGTCACAAAGTAGGGAGAGAGGTAACCTTTGTCGAACTGCATACCTTCAACAATGTCGAGGGTGGTGTCGATGGTTTTGGATTCTTCCACTGTGATGGTACCGTCGTTACCGACTTTACCCATAGCATCAGCAATGATTTTACCGATTTCTGCATCACCGTTTGCGGAGATGGTGGCAACCTGTGCAACCTGTTCGTTGTTGTCGCAAACATCAGTTTTCAGGTTATCCAATTCTTTGACGATGGCAACGACAGCTTTGTCGATACCGCGTTTGATGCTCATCGGGTTGGCACCGGCTGTGACGTTTTTCAGACCCTGTTTGAAGATAGCTTCTGCCAGAACAGTAGCGGTTGTAGTACCGTCACCGGCGATGTCGGAAGTTTTGCTTGCAACTTCACGAACCATCTGGGCACCCATGTTCTGGAAGGGATTCTGCAATTCGATTTCTTTTGCTACGCTGACACCGTCTTTTGTGACAGTGGGAGAACCGAATTTTTTGTCGAGAACAACGTTACGTCCGCGGGGACCGAGTGTGGCTTTGACAGCAGCAGAGAGCTGTTCGACGCCGGAGAGAAGCTGACGGCGTGCTTCGTCATTGAAAAGCAGTTGTTTTGCAGCCATTGTAATATACTCCTTGAGTTATTTATTTAAGCTTTGTTGATTTATGATTAGCCGACGATCGCAAGAATGTCGCTGGAATTGAGAATTTTGTATTCTTCATCATCCAGTTTCACTTCTGTTCCGCCGTATTTGCTGGTGAGAACGATATCGCCGACTTTGACATCAAAACCGGAACGGGAACCGTCATCATTGAGTTTACCAGTACCGAGAGCGATCACTTTCGCCTGCTGGGGTTTTTCTTTTGCAGCATCGGGAATCACGATTCCGCCGCGGATCTGTTCTTTTTCTTCAATTGCCTGAACGAGAACTCTGTCGCCCAGCGGTTGAACTTTCGGATTAGCCATTTTCTTTTACTCCTTGAGTCGTTGTTATTTTTAGGTTGTTTTGGGTTGCTTATTATTTGTCGTCGTTGACAACTTCTGCATCGATCACATCGTCATCGCCGCCCTTCGGAGCATCTGCACCCGGAGCTGCGCCACCCTGCTGCTGTGCTGCCTGCTGGGCTTTATAAACTTCCTGACCGATCGCCATGAGTTTTTCTTCCAGATCTTTCATCGTGGCTTTCATGGCTTCTGTGTCGTCACGTTCGATGTCTTTCTTCAATTGTTCGATACCGGCGGTAACAGGTGCCTTCAGACTTTCGGGAACTTTGTCGCCCAGTTCGTTCAACTGTTTTTCGGTCTGATAGACCATATTGTCTGCACGGTTCTTGACTTCGATTTTTTCTTTCGCAAGTTTATCTTCTGCTTCATGGGCTTTCGCATCATCAACCATGCGCTGGATATCCTGTTCAGAAAGACCGCCGTTCGCTGTGATCGTGATCTTCTGTTCCTTGCCGGTTCCTTTGTCTTTTGCAGTGACAGAGAGAATACCGTTTGCGTCAATATCGAATGTCACTTCGATCTGCGGAATACCGCGGGGAGCCGGAGCAATACCGTCAAGACGGAATCTGCCGATGGTCTTGTTGTCCGCTGCCATATTGCGTTCCCCCTGAAGAACGTGAATGTCTACAGACGGCTGATTATCCGCTGCGGTAGAGAAGATTTCACTCTTCTGTGTCGGGATTGTTGTATTCCGTTCGATCAAGCGGGTTGTTACGCCGCCCAGAGTTTCAATACCGAGAGAGAGAGGTGTAACGTCAAGCAGAACAACATCATTCAAACCTGCATTACCGCTCAACACACCACCCTGGATCGCAGCACCGGCTGCAACCACTTCGTCCGGGTTGACACCTTTGTTCGGTTCTTTGCCGAAGATGCTCTTGGCTGTATCCTGAACCTGAGGCATACGGGTCATACCGCCAACCAGAATGACTTCATTCAGTTGAGAAGCACTCAAACCGGAGTCCTTCAAGCAAGCCATACAGGGAGGACGGCTGCGTTCCAACAGCGGGTCAGCCAACTGAACCAGCTGAGAACGTGTCAATGTGGTCTGCAAGTGTACCGGACCACTCTGATTCATGGTGATGAACGGAAGGTTGATTTCTGTACTCATGCTGGAAGAAAGTTCGATTTTGGCTTTTTCTGCCGCTTCTTTCAAACGCTGCAATGCCTGTGCATCTTTACGCAAATCAACACCGTTTTCTTTCTGGAAATCGTCAGCGATCCAGTCCATAATGACTTTATCAAAGTCGTCACCACCCAGGTGAGTATCGCCGTTTGTTGCTTTCACTTCAAACACGCCGCCGCCGAATTCGAGAATGGAGATATCGAATGTACCGCCACCCAAGTCGTAAACGGCAATTGTTTCATCATTGCTCTTATCCATACCGTATGCAAGGGCTGCAGCAGTCGGTTCGTTGATGATACGTTTGACATCGAGACCGGCAATACGGCCGGCATCTTTCGTTGCCTGACGCTGTGTATCATTGAAGTATGCGGGAACCGTAATAACTGCTTCTGTAATCTTTTCACCCAGGAATGCTTCTGCATCCGCTTTGAGTTTCTGCAGAATCATTGCACTGATTTCCTGCGGAGAATACAGTTTGTCATTGATTTTGACTGCAACGTCACCATTGGGGGCTTTTGCCACTTCATAAGGAACGCGGGAGATTTCTTCGCCCACTTCATCATAACGACGTCCCATGAAACGTTTGACAGAGAAAATTGTGTTCTTCGGGTTGGTCACAGCCTGACGTTTTGCAGTCTGACCGACAAGACGTTCCCCGTTCTTTGTAAATGCAACGATAGACGGAGTGGTGTTTGCACCTTCCGCATTGGGGATGATTTTAAATGTAGAACCATCCATCACAGCCATACAACTGTTGGTTGTACCCAGGTCAATACCAAGAATTTTACCCATTTTCAGATTCCTTTCATATTTGTTTTGTTTTTGAAATTTACACTACCTATACAAGCAAATACCATGCCAACTTTTACACATTATAATTTATATCAATCAAATTCAATGACTTGTTTTATTTTTAACGCCTGTCTCATAACGTGACATCGAATGTTTTTCCGCGTGTCACAGTGGGCAAAGTGACATTTTGTCTCATTTTGCCCCATTCCCGGCAAGCTCTGCGCCATGGAATGCAAAAACCCGGGAACTTTACAGCACCCGGGTTTCTGACTGAATCAAAATGCAAAGACAAGATTATTTCTTTTTGCAGCACTTTTTCGCAGGTTTGCCTTCTTTGCAGTTCAGTTTGTCAAAAGTAGCTTTGGAAACAAAGATGGTCAGACGGGTACCGTCATCATCAACCGCTTTGACACCATAGCGAATCTGTACGCCTTTGGATGTTTCGCGGGGATACTGGATCTTTTCGCATTTTGCATCAGCGATTTCGACATGTGCTTTTTTCTTGACGTTGTAGAACTTCATTTGCAGCTCCTGTTGTTAAGGGTTGAAAAAAAACGTTTGCACGGCTTGTGCGTATTACTCTGCGATACAATTACACCATGTTGAAATCAATTGCAAGCCCGAAAATAAAAAATTTTGCGTTTTTTTTGAAAAAAATTTGATTTTTTCTTAAAAATTCATGTTTTTTGACCTATTCCTTGCAAAAAATAAGCAATTTGCAATTTTTATTTCAGCGTCTATATTATTGTCATCAGAAATAAAAAAAAAACAATTTGCCTCTACAGAAAGGAAATTCAACTCATGAAAAATGTGGATTTGCTCGGATTCGGGTTCATGCGCTTACCCGTTTCAGGTCCGGAACGGACTGTCAATATCGCTCAAACCTGTGAATTGGTCGATCATTATCTCGATAACGGTTTCCGCTGGTTTGATACCGCAAAACCTTATCACGGTGGTGATTCCGAAGTTTACTTGAAACAATGTGTCGTTGACCGTCATGACCGGGACAAGATCCGTATTGCAGATAAACTGACACAATGGTTCCTCAAAGACGGAATAACGCCGGAACAATTCTTTCAGGAACAATTGGAACGTACCGGAGCCGGATATTTTGACCGCTATCTCCTTCACGCGCAAGATAAACAGAAAGCAAAAGAAGGCGAAGAAAATGGACTTTGGGATTTTCTTCTGTCTTTGAAACAGCGCGGTCTTGCCCGGGAAATCGGTTTTTCTTTCCATGATACTGCGGATGTACTGGATCAAATCCTGACCAATCATCCGGAAATGGATTTTGTACAGCTTCAATTGAATTATATTGACTGGGATAATGTTTCCATCCAATCCCGTCTTTGCTACGAAATCGCGCGGAAACATAATAAACCGATCATTGTCATGGAACCGGTAAAAGGCGGTATGCTCAGTTCTCTTTCCGGGGAAGCATTGAAAATATTGGATGCACCGGAACGCTCTGCGGCATCCTGGGCGATCCGTTACGTGGCATCTCTGCCGGGAGTTGTCACAGTCCTCAGCGGCATGTCTGATATGGCTCAGCTCAACGACAATATGGAAACGATCAAGAATTTTGAGCCGCTGAACGAAAATGAACTGAAACGGATTGCAAAAGTATGTGATCTGTTGAACAGTATCCCACTTGTTCCCTGCACCCGCTGCAATTATTGTGTGGAAAAATGCCCGATGGAATTACCGATTCCCAATCTGCTCGGAGTTCTGAACAGTTACCGTCAATTCGGCATATCCGAAGGTGTAAACAGTTCTTACCGTTGGTACAGCCGGAATCACAAACCTTCGGAATGTATCAAATGCGGTCTTTGCGCCAAAGAATGTCCGCAGCACTTATCAATTCCCGATCTGATGCAGGAACTCTCGGAAGCAAAACTGGGCTGATCTGAAATACAAAAACTTGGTTCTTCGACGGTTTGTACCACAATTATGCTCAAAAATATATAATAAACAAATACAGAATGTAGAATCGACCTGTTTTACACGTAAAATAAGTATAAACCTTAACGTCCAGACAAACTTGGATTTGCCGATAGACAAGC
>JAFVSW010000226.1 GCA_017503545.1 Lentisphaeria bacterium
TACAAAGGACAAAACTTTGCCTGTCCGAACTGCCAGAAAAATTTTCAGATCGTGGATTTGACGGATAAAGAAACTGTATCACCTGTACCTTCAAGCAATCTGATTGTACAGCCTCTCCCCGGCTACAATTCATGGCCATTTATTCAGGTTTTGGGTGGAAACTTGGTCTGTATCTATTCCCGAGGCACCCAGCATTATTATGGCGAGATATCGCGTGGCGTCTATGCCAGAACTTCGGAAGATGGTGGAGCAAGCTGGAGTGAAGAAACTATGGTTGCCAATTCCTCAGAGGGGGCAGAGTCCGCCATCGGAAAAGGCTTGGATCCGACAGCGGCCTTACTGGTCTGGATTCGGCATGCCGGACCTGAATGGCATCATGATCTTTACCGGACTGTGGACGGAACTCACTTTCAACGGATCGCGCAGTTGAAACTGGATCCCATGCCGATGCAGATCACGGATATCTTCACTGTTCCGGGAGTTGGTCTGATGTCGCTCTGGTTTGCGGGAAACTATAAAGAAAATCTGGAACATTCATGGGGTACACTGATCAGCGGAGACAACGGAATAACGTGGAAACAGAACATCGTGGAATCGGGACTGAGCAAGCAGGACTGGCCTACGGAACCATCTGCTGTTTATCTGGGAAACGGAAGAATTTTAGCCGTTGCGCGAGTGGAGGGAAAGTCAGATAAATCCAGCCATGCACAATTCCAATTGGAATCTTACGATTATGGCAAGACTTGGAAGCGTGCCCGGACCAATATTACCGATGTTCTGGAATCAACACCATCACTGGTACTGGACCGTGGACGGATTTTCAATTATTATTTTCAGAGAATGACCGGAGAACTGAAATGCCGGACTGCAGCCCCTGACTTTATTTTTGGAAAACCGCTTTGCTGGTCCGCACCGGAAACCGTTGCACATGGCAGCAAAGCGTGGCATCATGCGGGAAATGTTAATGCCACTTTACATGGGAATTTACATTATCTCGCTTTCTATTCCGGTGATGAAAATGGAACTGAAATATTACTTAAAATCATCCATCGACAATAATTTGGTTCATCGACGGTTTGTGACAAAAGTTTGCAGAAAATCTGTTAAAATCGAAAGACGGAATTGAAAAAGACTGTCATTGAACTTGGCGTCAAATGCGCAAAAAAGTTTAAAATGGACCGTATGGACCCAATGGCCCCAATGGACTTTCTGCGTTATCAAAAAAATAAAATCGTCCATCTGGTCTATCTGGTCCATTTGGTCCATAAAATGCTGATTCGTCTCCCGGCAGATCAAACAGGTATACGGCTTCAAAGAGCGTGAGTACTTCAAACTGAAAATATATCAGTTGCCGGAAATTTCAAGCGAGAAATCTATATGAGTTTCTGGCACAAACCGACGATGAGGCTTAAAATCGCCCCCAGTGTGTAAAATCCCCTTCCACCTTATTCCGCCTCATTTCAGGTAATACCAGGTGTTTAAAGAAGAGTCTCTTTTGTAGGATTATATTCTTCTCTTCTCCCATGATGATTGAGATCAAGTTATTCCCGACAGAAA
>JAFVSW010000227.1 GCA_017503545.1 Lentisphaeria bacterium
ACATAACTCTTGTTTTGCGTCAGCAAAAACTTTTTCGCTTTTCTTGAAAGGGGAATGGGGTTTGGGGAAAGGGGAAAACCTCTTTTCCCGGGAAAAGAAGTTTTCCCCTTTCCCCAAGAACGCCTTTACCTTAATAGAGCTTCTGGTCGTGATTGCGATCATTGCGATACTTGCGGCGATGCTGCTTCCGGCATTGCAGCAGGCGCGGGAACGTGCGAAGGCAATCAGCTGTACATCAAATCAGCACCAGGTTTATCTTGCAGTATCAGCGTACCTCAATGACAACAAAATGATCTTCACCAGTCCTTCCAAGGGCGGAGATGACTCCTGGATCGGCAGATTGATCACAGCCGGTTATCTCGGATCAAAAAATCCGGATGACTGGCGGCACAAATCAACATTCGTAAATTGCCCTGCTGTTGAAAAGAGTATGGCGATCACCCGTATAAATTCCTACAGTGCACCTTTCAACAGGGATGATATCGCCACAAAGGAATCGCTGAATTTGCGTGATTCCCGTTTTTACAAGGGATACAACGAGCTTGGCAGCGCTGCGGTATTATTGAAAGACAAACTTACGCCTTCGGAGATTCTTATTTTCGCTGACGGTCTCGGCTATGAAGCGAATGCAAAGCAGTATTATCAGGATCCGCGTCTTGTAGGATATGCTTATGCCACCAGCAACTACTATTCAGCAGTGGCAATGCTACACAGCGGCAGAGCCAATATTGCCACTCTTGCCGGCAGCGTGAGAACAGTACAAAACGAGGGTGTCCGTGATATTTATGTTCCCGCCAACAACAATACCCATTTCACAGGATCGGTACGTTGTGCCATGTATATCCTTAAATCCGGAGTCAGAGTCGATACAAGCGGAGATTGATGAAACAAGCCGGGCGGTTCAGTTTATGCTCACGCCTGTAAACCAAGCGGTTCAAACGGTGCCGGAATCTGCTGATCCGGCAGCGTTGGTGAACTGTTTTACTTTGCGGTTGTTTTGAGGTGGGGAACGGTCCTGCCGATGCGGATAAGAAAATTGGTACTGATGCTTCCCATGCCTTCCCCGCTTTCTTCCGCGAGGAACATATCCCAGAATTTTCCGGCGATCTCTTCAGGATTATTGGTTATCACCGTGACATTGGGAAACTGCTGTTCCAGAATATCTTCGCAGGCAAAGACCGCAATGTCTTTACCGATCCTGATATTGAGTTTCCTGCAATAGGAATACAGCCGGCTGAAAATCTCACTGGGAACGATCAATGCTTCAGGCTTCGGATTTGAATTCAGTATTTGCGAGATGCCGTTTTCGATATTTCTGCAATCATCATCGATGCTGAACACCCAATCCGGATTGACCTGATATCCTTTTACCGCCATTATGCGGTAATAATCCAGCAAGCGCAAAATGTGTACCGGATAACGCGATATATCGTCACCTCCGAAATAAATATAAGCTATCCGCCGGTAGCCCAGATTGAACAGATAATCAAGCTGTCTGGCAGTCATATCCGGTGAATCGCGCAATTCAGCGGTGACCCTGCTGGTATGCTGCGGCAGAAGTTCCATGCAGACCTTCATCCGCTTTTTAAGCGCAATGGCAAAATCAGGAGAAAAGGCACTCCCGACGATACACCGGGTAATTCCGGATGAAACCATCTCTTCAGTCAATTCTTCCGGCTGACGGCCGATCGCATTTTCCAGAGTTATTTTTCTGCCGGAGGCTGCGGCAAGCTCAAACAATCTGTCGTACAAATGCCTGAAAAACAGATTATTTCCTTCAACATCAAGGATTTGCCAGTTAAGCAGCCGAATCTCCTTATCGCTTGAGCCGGGTTTATTCCGGAATATGCCCCGGCGGGGATCGATCCTGAGCAGCTCTTCTTCCTCCAGTTTCCGCAGGGCATGGCACACAATGATCCTGCCGCATCCGGTTTTCTTCATGAGAGTCCGTATTCCCGGCAGTCTTTCTCCGTACGGCTGACGGTACAACAGTTCTTTCAGGTATTCTGTTGCCCGGCGGATTTTACGGCTGCGGATCCCCTCTTTGGATTTCATATCTGGACTTTTCCTTTGCTTCTGACGATAATATAGTTCAAGTTCTACACTATTTCAAACTGTGTTGAAATAACTTCTGCTTCTGTGCTGTTTTTGCACCTGTCATATAATTTACTGTCTTTTCTTTTTTGCCTCTTCTTGACATCCAAAAAACTGAGTGCTATCTTGGATACGCAAGCAGGATCACTGAACAGAAAAAAATTCAAACTTCAACAAAGAAAGGTAAAACCATGAAATCTGTAAAAAAAGCAATTTCCCACTTCACATTGATAGAATTGTTTGCCGTTATTTCACGACTTTACCGCCATATTACACAGCATGCTGTTTTTGCGTCAGCAAAACAAAATTCGCTTTTCTTGACCCTCCGCCGCCCTGCGGGCTATGGAGGGCAGGAAGATAAAACCAGTCCTTATAATACTTGCGAAGCAAGCGCTTCATGCACCGGATGTGCGCTTCATATTTGCCGCAGGCAAATGCTTCATACGGTGAAGCCGTGCTTCATTCGATCAACGTTCACGTTGATCGAGCTTCTGGTGGT
>JAFVSW010000228.1 GCA_017503545.1 Lentisphaeria bacterium
AAAAAAAAGCACTTTTTTTGAAAAAAAATGAAAAAAAAGCATATTTTTTTGTTTTTGCCTATTGGTTTTTTGATAAAATATGTCATAATTAACCATGGAATGGCAATCGATCTTCGGCAAAGGTGTCGCAGGTTGCCGTATAAACGCAGTTGTCCGGGAAAAAGCAGCAGGGTCTCCGGTCAGTAAGAAAACACAAAGGTTAGGCAGTACAATGGCGGAAAGAGAACGCGGAAAAGTAAAGTGGTTCAACAACTCAAAAGGCTATGGCTTTATTTAAGAGCCCAAGGGGATGACATCTTCGTCCATTACAGTGCAATCCAGTCTGAAGGTTACCGTTCTTTGAAAGATGGTCAGGCAGTTGAATACACTGTATCTCAGGGAGCAAAAGGCTTACAGGCAGAAGAAGTGATTGCAGTTGAAGAATAACCCTGCTTCAATATTGTAAGACTTTTCAAAATACGCACGATCAACTTGGATTGTGCGTATTTTTTTTATTATTTCCAGATATTTTTCGTTAAAAAACTGTTTTTTTGAACTTGACAACGGTTCAATGCTGTGTTATTGTAAATGCAGTTTCAGAAAAAAAATACCGGGGGGGAGTTGTTTTCTATGGAACAACACGGTATTTCTGCAAAACAAGCAATAAAAAAAGGAGGGAAAGTATATGGAGGGAAAAAAACTTTCTGTATTCACGGTCACTATGATGATCGTGGCAGCCGTAATCAGTCTCAGAGGATTGCCCATGATGGCAAAGGAGGGACTGAGTATGTTATTTTACATTTTATTTGCAACTGTAATGTATTTGATCCCGGCATCTCTGGTTTCCGCAGAACTGGGCAGTGCATACAGTGACCGGAACGGCGGTGTTTACACCTGGGTAAAAGAGGCGTTCGGTCCGGCATGGGGATTCACTGCCGTCTGGCTGCAATGGATCCAGAATGTGATCTGGTATCCGACTGTATTAGGTTTTGCCGCAGGCTCGCTGGCATATATGGTCGGACAGGAACATTACGCGCAGAACGGCGTGTATAATGGTCTGATTATTATCATTTTCTATTGGATCTCCACCTTTCTGGCAATGCGCGGCACGCAGGCAGTGGGACGTATCACAAAATATGGGGTATTGTTAGGCACGATCATTCCCGGTATTCTGGTCATTCTTCTTGGTATCCTGTGGCTGTTACGGGGATTACCTTTGGAATTTCTGCACAGCGCATCGGCGGGGACATCCCACTGTCATCCGACATTTTTTCCGCACATAACGGGTATGGGGAGCATTGCATTTCTTGCAGGAATCATTCTTTTGTTTGCTGGGGTGGAAGTTCAATCCGTATTGGTCAAAGATTTGAATGACCCTGCAAAGAATTTTCCGAAGGCGATCTTTCTTGCATCCATCATTATCGTTCTTCTGTTTCTTCTCGGATCCCTTTCCGTTGCTGCGGTGATCCCGGCGGATCAGATCAGCCTTACATCCGGGTTGATGGAAGCATTCCGGCATATTCTGAGTAAATTTTCTCTGGCATGGCTGGTTCCCGTATTGGGCTTTCTGACAGCATTTGGAGCGATCGGCGGAGTCATGTCCTGGATTTCCGGTCCCAGCAAAGGATTGTTAAGTACGGCACAGGATGGAGAAATTCCATCTTTTCTTGCAAAAACGAATGAACATGAAGCACCGGTAACCATTCTGATCATACAGGGAATTCTGGTATCCCTGCTGGCATGTCTGTATTTTGTCATGGATAATGTCAGTGTAGCATTTTTTGTTCTGACAGCCATGACCGCGACATTGTATCTGGTCATGTACATGATGATGTATGCGGCAGCGATCCGCTTGCGGTATACCCACCCGGAATTGCCTCGCACCTATAAGATTCCCTGTGGGAATACCGGAATGTGGGTAATCTCTCTGATTGGTCTTGCCGGTGTGATATTTGCCTGTATTGTCGGCTTTTTCCCGCCGACGAATCTGCCGGTGGGGAATCCGGCATTGTATGTAGGTTTGGTAGCAGGGGGCATG
>JAFVSW010000229.1 GCA_017503545.1 Lentisphaeria bacterium
CCCAATTTATCCAGAGCCAATTGCCGGGCCGTCTTCCCCGTCCCCACGGGGGTGTTTCTATGTTTGTCGTTTTGGTGGTCTTGTTGTCGAAGTCTTCCCCGTGCCCACGGGGGCGATATTTGATCACTTCGCGGATCCGATTGAGTATTCACCGTACACACGGCGCATTGTAGTGCAGATATTATTTTACATTCTGAATCCTGTAAAAACTTTGCCTTATTTAATATCAAATATAGTTTTAAGGCAACAAATTAAAATACCCACCGTTTTTCGGGGCTCCGCGGAATGTGATTTGACCGGAGGCTTTGAGGCGACTTAATTCGCGCTGGAGAGTGCGTAATGGGATATTCAATGCTCCGGCGATTTGATTGGCACGGCTGCCGGGATATTGGGGAAAATCTAAAATTGGATTTACTCCGCCAAAAATCAAGATTTACACCGCCATTTACTCCGCCAAGATGGGTGACTTCTCAAAAAATAATCATAAAACCCCGCCGATCCCGAAGGACCGGCAGGGCTGTATTTGATCGCGAGCTTATCTTGCAAATTCAGCGGAGAGAAAGAACCTCTTTTTCGTAGCGTTTGATTTCACTCATGAACGCATAATCTGAAGGCACGCCTTTGCGTTCGCACCACTCGTTCCAGATGATGCCCCACGGCAGTGTCTTGGCAGCTTCCTGCAATGCAAGGCGGGAGGTATAGTCCATTTGTTTTTCCGCTTTTTGAGCACAATCAGGTTCCAGCAGAGCGATCAAAAGCGCTTTCTGGAAGTTACGGGCTCCGATCACCCAGGCGGCAATACGATTGATTGAGGCATCAAAGTAATCCAGTCCGAAATGGATTTTATCCAGAAAACCGTTGACGACAGATTCGCGAGCCAGACTCAGTAAGTCGTCATTGACCACGGTTACGTGGTCGGAATCCCAGCGCACACCCCGGCTTACATGAAGGAAGATTTCATCCATCATGCAGAATATGGAGGAAAGTTTGTCTCCGATTTGTTCCGTCGGATGAAAGTGGCCTGTATCGAAACAGAGGATTTTGCCGTGTTTTGCTGCATACAGCATAAAGAACTCATGGGAACCTACTGTGCAGGATTCCACGCCGATTCCGAACAGTTTCTGTTCTACTGTATCCCGTTCAAAGTCTGAGGATATCTGTTCCGCAAAGCACCGGTCGAGAGATTCCATCATTCTCTGCCGGGGCGCAAAACGATCCGCCGGAGTATCTTTAAATCCATCCGGCATCCAGAAATTGACAATGGCGGGGGTTCCCAGTTCACGACCGAACTGTTCGCCGATTTTACGGCAGGCGATTCCGTGATCGATCCAGAATTCACGAATCCCGGGATCCGGGTGTGAGAGAGACAAATTGTGATCCAGTTTCGGATGTCCGTAGAATGCAGGCGCAATATCCAAACCGATTTTTCTCTCTTTTGCCCAATCGAGCCAGCTGCGGAAGTTTTCAATCGTAAAAGCATCACGATCCACACCGGGAAACATTTTATCAACCTGATGTCCCTGCAGTCCGACGCGATGATGTCCCGGGATCAATTTCATTGCAAAATCCAAATCTTTGCGCAGTTCATCGGCATTACGGGCACAGCCCGGGTAGTTTCCGGTAACCATACATCCGCCTGTCAGGGTAAAGGAATCCGCTTCAAAACCTCGCACATCATCACCCTGCCAAGCATGAATCCCAAGATGAATGGCATCCAATTTTGCCATCGCTTTTTCGACATCCACACCGAGATCGCCATAGATGCGTTTGACGCTTTCATACAAATCTTTTTGCATGATCTGTTCTCCTTTTGAGTTTGTTTTTTATTTTTGAGACAGGTATATTTTTCTTACATCATGAGCAGCCAGCCCATGCCCGCAGGGTTATAACCGTTATGCTGAAGTCGCCATGGCCACGGTTTCGGATCAATCCAATGAAAATCTTTTCCCCAAATATTTATACGCATCGGAAATCCTTCTTTCCGGAATCCGTCAAATATGTGCAAGGGAACAGTCAGCAATATATCATTACCGTGATATTCGACTTTCTTTTCCGGAATTTGCGCATAATTGCAGTTTGAATAAGCCGTTCGATCCGGCGGATCCAGAAAGACACATGCGGAAATCCAATGACGGCAGGGTTCAATATCCATAACTGCATGTTTGTCACGGATATTATGCAGAGAAAAATAGATGTACCTGTCATCATATTCCGCCTGCCATGATGCATTGTCCCCCATGGCGTATATATTGGGCGTTTTCGTACCTTTTCTGTAAATAACAGCCGAATCGCCTTCAATTTTCAGCCCGGTGTAAACATCCCAGCGGGGATCATTGATCCGGTATTCGGGGAAATCATTTTCCAGAAGTTCTTTCAACAGATCAATTCTTGCAAGAAGTTTTTCGGGATAGAAAAGATACCCTTCTGCTTCAGAATGATAGCCAAGTCTGGAATCATCTTCACATAAAGTGACCATTCTTGCGGAATTGCGGATCTCGTCCTCTACAATAACTTTCATTTCAGCTAAATGGTCTTTACGATAATAGAGCATATCTTCCCGCAGAAAATAGAAGTTCAGGAGATTATATGCGCTTTTCATCTGCAGTCCGATTGCTTCGGCAAGTTGAATATCCAGCCGGCAGGTTTTATTATTGATATAAGAATCC
The DNA here is from genome assembly GCA_017503545.1 of Lentisphaeria bacterium. Lineage (GTDB taxonomy): Bacteria > Verrucomicrobiota > Lentisphaeria > Victivallales > UBA1829 > RGIG8244. Next base: position 2,667 of record JAFVSW010000229.1, read on the forward strand.
TTTAATCTGTCAAGAATCCGGAAACCTTCCTGCCATTTCTCACTCATATTTTTGCAAAGTTCGAGAGCCTCTGCAAGCGTATGATGAAATGCAATACATTCCCCGATGCGATCACCGGAGTAGGACGGAAACTGCTCCAGCAGCCAACTCGGCGCGATCGGTTTATCCTCCGGGAACAGAAAAAGAGGCCAGGCTATACAGTTGTGCAAAGGTCCATACCACTCAAAGAGCAGATTCGCAGGAAACATCTGATAGGCTTCTGAAAACTTCAGCAGAGCTTCGGTAACCTGTTCTGTATCTTTGCGCCATTGCGGACGGATCGTATCGGCGATGAAACTTCTGCAGTCGCGTGGAAAAGGCAGAAAAGACAATTCTCCGGCACACTTGTTCATAAGTCCGGGGTAATTACCGAAGTACCAGCACTGCATGACCGAGGAAACGTGATGATCGTGCATAAAATGATATTTTTCATACAGATTTTGCGGGACCGGGATATACGGGACCGAAGCATCTTCATGGGAACAACCCACCTGGATTTTTGCCGCTGCTTTCGGTGCAATATCCGCAGACTTTGCAAAAAGTTTTGAGGGTCCCACATACGCAAGCGAATAATCGTAAACAACGCGCTCTTTTCCCAGTTGAACAAGGGTCCCGCCGGATTCAAAGTTAAACATCAGAGAAGCATCTTCCGGCCATTTGTCTGCAATATGAAGCAGATTCTTTGTTTGGGGAGTATCGTCACGTTGGCAGGGTGCGTAAAACCAACCGATATATTCAGCGTTTGGATTAAAACGGTGCATTGTTTGCGTGAAAAGTTCAGCCTGTTCCCGATAAATATCTGCGAAATCCCGTTCCCGGCAAACGGGACATGTACATTCAAACGCGGCTTCATTTACAAGATCTCCTGCGCAGGAACCATTATCTTCACCATACATGATATTGATGATCCCGCCGAGTTCCGGAACGGCCCTGAAAATTTGATAAACGGATTCAACGATATATTTTTTTCCAGTCTCCGTGGAGGTACAAAAAGTTCCGGTGTTGCCGTTTTGGATACCGATGACTTCCTTGTGATTTTCAGCATCTGAAACCTGGACGGTAAAGAAGTTTTCCCCGAAACGCTTGGGTTCGCTCAAAAAGATAAAAATCCTGATCCCGTATGCGGCACATTTTTGAACTACATGCCGGAGTTTGGCAAATCTCTTTTCTGCAAACTTGCCCCGTCCCGGAAAGATTGAAGACGGCAAATCCCGGAAATACATTGTCAGCCACAAACCATTGACACCCTCGTGAGCCAGGCGGTTGAGATATTCTTCCGGGTAGTAATCCAGGTCGTCCGTCAGTTCGTCAATATAAAATGGCGGACGGTTTGTCGGACCGAAAAAGCAGCGGGAAATACGGTTCCGGATAAAAGGCTTGCGCTGCCATTCTCCCTGCGTGGCAGCCGGACCTTCTGCTTCGCTGATCCTGTCCTCATAAAAATAGACCGCCCGGCGAAGACCGTCGGCATTTGCCGCAATGATCTGAGTTTGATCCGGCTGAATACTGATTTTGTATTCCTCGCAAGTTAAAGATGGGTCCTGAGAGATAATGACAGGATAAGTTCCTTTGACTTCGCGGATATTCTTCTGCTTCAGAAGATTGCGGAGAGAGGCGATTGCTGTATGGGGAAAATCCGGAGTTTCAGGATAACGGATCTGTAAATCGACTCCATCGACCATGCAATTTTCAGTCGCTCCCGGAGGACAACCGCAGGATTCCTGAAAGATGTTTGCCACCGGCTTCTGAAGTTCACCATAGAAAGAGCTGTATTCTTTTGGAGGCTGTGCCATTGCACCGAATTTTTTGAGATGTTCCTGTTTCATTATAAGGCGACCCTTTCTGCTTTTCTGGCATA
>JAFVSW010000038.1 GCA_017503545.1 Lentisphaeria bacterium
CCATGGAAATTTTCGATTGTGATACACGGCAGAAAATCGGTTCTGTTACACCCGAAAAACCGGAATTTGAAATTAATGTGGGAAAAGGTCGCTGCCGTCTTCTTTATGCAGGTTCCGAAAAACAATGGAATGAACGAATTCGATAAATGAATCTTGAGAAATGGTTGACTCTGAATCAAAATACAGACACCCGTTTCCATGAACCATACGTTGATTGTATGGATGAATTGTGCCGCCCGGTCAAATGTATATTTGAATCGGGCGGCACTTAAAATGTAGGCTTCAGATTAAAAATTTTTGCAAAACTGACAGTCCGGATCATCACAAAGCAAAATACGTGGATCTTCCTGCAAAAGCTTTATACCAACCTCGTAGAATTCCTTGAGATCGATCAGTTGGAGTTTACTCATACCGAATGGAACTTCCCCGATATGGAGGCCCGCCTTGACAGCCCGGACGAAAAACTTGCAGTTTTCGGCATCCCTGCGGTAGAAATCACGGTGTCCGGGCAGATGTTTATCTATGAATACTGTGCGCAGGGATCCGTCCGGTTCTTTGATACGACAGACTGCAGGCTGTAGAAATGCAGCATCGCAGACTGTTTCCAGATAATGCAGAAACGTGGATGGCCCCAGCCCCGAACCGATATAAACAACTTTTCCGCCGAGTTCCAGCGCTTTGCCCAGTGGAGATGTTTTTGATGCCGGCGGGTCGGTGGGCGCGTGTGCTGCAATACATGCTTCCGCTTTCGGCCCCAATCCAGCCCAGGAATGGGTAATGTGACGGCTGCGTTTCGCTTCCGGGTATTGTTCCAGCAATACACGTGGAACGAGCCCGGTCCAGATCTGACTTGGAACATTAGGTGCGTACGGACGGTAGTTCCAACCTTTGTTCAGCGAATTGCCGAGATAAATATAAGGGCGGGTAAAGGTTGGGAATAAAGCTGTTCCATTTTTGCCGACTGCGGTCATGACACCTTCAATCAGACCTTTTGCGCCGTCAGTGATATAACCGCATTGCGAAAGAGAGGAATGTACCAATAGAACATCGCCATCCTGAACGCCTGCTTGCCGAAGCGCGGCACTCAACATTGTCGACGTCAGTTCTGTACGTTGGACAGCCGTGAGATATCCCCAGTCTGCCAGATAATTGAGCGCATCGATATATTTTTTGATCTGTCCATCATCAAGCGTTACCTGCCGGTCAGCCTCGGTTTCCAGAATGATCTGTGCCAGATTCTTTTTTCCATCCATTGCAGAAAGGATGGAAGACATCGGTCCGTAGAGTACCGAGTCCGGCAGCGGACGCCGCTGATCTTTCGGGATTCGAACCAGGTTATGCGGCAGACCGACCTGAGCGCGGGCATAAATCTGTTTCCTGGCATAATCGCGCCAGGGAGAGAAAATTTCTTTCTGTTCAAACTTGGGCAGTTCCGCCGCAACATTCGTACTGAACAGTACGGAATGGAACCAGACGGCTGCTAATGCAGTGTAATCTGCAAAGACATCAGGCTCTAAAAAGCCGGGATCAGTTTGTGCCGAATTGTGCCATAAGTTTACGACATCGGGTTTAGAACTTTTCAGAAACCAAACCGTCGGGACTCCTGTGGTGGAATCGGACAGTGACATATCATCGAAACATTCCGGCTTTTTCCATTCGAGCGGGAGGATATCATGGAACGTTTCCGCCATTGCCCGGAGGATCTTCACACCGTGAAATGGAACCGAAGAAATCGGTGGGATCAGACTGACAATATTATGTGAGTTCGGTGGCAGGGAGTCCAGATTGGCAGCACCGATGACTTTTCCTTTGAAATTGGCATGGAACGCAGCATAACCGTACAATTCCATGGCAAAAATCAACCGCAGGGAATATTCCGGCGTACCCATGGACATGATTTGCCGTGCGATCTCGATCCCGGCGATCACTCCGATAGAATCATCGTCCAGCAACGGTTCGAAAGTATGCGCCAGCAGCCACACTTCTTCGGCACGCTGCCCCGGAATCAATGCCGTGGCAGCCGGCAGTATTCCAGCATATCGCTGCCCGTCACATTCGATTTTTGCTTTAAGATTGCCATTACCTGCCAGTTCCCGGATTTTTGCCCCCATCCGCGGAGTTACGGAAAATCCGATAAAATCGCGATCGTCACATTGGACATGCCAGTTGGATCCTTCAGTGCAGGCTGTAACCCATTGCAACGCATCCGGGTGTTCATAGCGTCCCTGAAGAAAATCGGAAATAATACCGCGTCCGCCTTGATCCAGGATCGGGGTCAGTACCCGGGCGCGCGGCGCTGTATTTGGTTCCAACATAACCAATGCACCGCGCGGATCTTCACCAGCCAGATACTGCTGTTCGGTTATGATCCGTACGGTTTCGCCGCCTGTTTTTGTTGCGACTGAGCCTTTGATCAGGTGAAATGGATGTATCGTGTAATCCGCTGCCACGGTTTGCTCTGCATTGCACAAGGTAAGTTTACCGATCGTTGCATCCCATGCTATCGGCATACGTTTATCTTCGTATGTAGTGATTCCGTCGGCAGGGAAATTGATCTTTTCTACGTTTGGCAGTCCCGCTGCTTTCATTGCATTGCAGATCCAGTTGATTGACTGATGATAATGCCGGAAGGTCTGCCCCTGTTCGATCCGGCATAATTCTTCTGCTCTTGCTGCCATGCTTCTGCCATCCAGCCGACTACGGATCTGTTGAAACAACTTTTTCATAAGAGATTCCTGTGTTTTTTGGAGTTTATGTCAAAAAAAACAAAAGTGATTGTAACGCGATATTTTCATCGTTGTCATTTTTAACTGTTATAGAGTGCCAACCACTGGTCACGCTGATCGGTTGTCATTCGATCCAAAGCAATATTCAGATAAGTTCTGGCGAATTTCCAACAGTCCTCCAGCGCATCATTCAGGCTTTTTGAAGCCAGAATCATATTCCACAGTTCCACGTTGATGATGTTGATACAGACATAATACTCTTCCGGGGTGAGGAATATACAATCAGAGAAACGTTCCGGAACCGGTTTCCCCTGAAATGTTTTCGGCAGATGGCAATAATCGGAACTCCGAAGTGGAAGATTTCCGATTTTCGCCAGAATTTTCTGTATACCGGGTGATTGAAGGGATTGGACAAAACGCATACTCTCCACCGTACGCCGGATGTCATCGGAAAGAACAAATAACGCAGGAATACAGTTATAGGTATCGTCCGTATTCAGCATGGACATTGCACCGAATTTAAAAACGGGTGAATCATGCTGAAGTCGGATATAATCTGCGGTAAGCCCGAAAAAAAATGGTGTTTCCCCTTTCAGAAAATGACGATAATTTTCCATTCCTTTTTTAGGATAACTGATCCGGTAACGTTTCCAATAGGCAGTGGATTGCCGGAAACTCTCCTGAAACAATTCTGTGAATGTTTCAAATGAAATCGTTGGATCAATCAGTTTTTTAAAAAGACTTCGAAATTTGTGTCCCAGTCTCAAAAAAGGCATTTGAACCGATCCGGGAAGCCGCATTTTCTCATGTTGAGAAACTGCTTGAGTTACCGTTTCCAGATAATCCATCTGGTCTTGAAAGGAATGAAATACAGGTGGTGCAAATCCCAATTCCGATAGGAGATCTTCATTATAAAGCAGGAAGGTTGTTCCATAATAAACCGGGATCCCATAAGAATCAGGCAACATGGCAATCTCTGTCGAAATTTTGCCAAAATAGTGTTTTACATCAAGAAAATGACTTCTGTTCAGATAGTAATCCGGATAAAGACTTCCATATTCGTAAACATCTGCTTTCGCATTCACAAGTTCTTCACAAGTATGATACATCTGAATATTCAATTCTGAAATAGGCGAATGTTCCGAATAGGCACGGGATATCCGATTCCATATTTCCCCCTGAAGCGGTTGACAGCTCAATGTTGCAAAAGAAATATCTGCAACATCTCCGGATATTCCCGGAAAAAAAGAGACAGGAACGGATTCATCCGCAAGATGCGGTTCGCTCACAAAAACACCGCTTTTCGGAACGGAATACAGATATCCTTCTTTTTTCAGTTGGATCATCACTTTCCTGACAGTATATACATTCACACCGTAAATCTCGCACATTTTCTTTTCGGATTGAATTCGGTCTCCCGGTTTCAGATGTCCATTTTTTATGTCTTGAACCATGGAGGAAAGCATATTCTGGTAATCTGCATCCGTCTTTATAACTTCTTTTGATATATTTATACGATTTTTCGTTTTCATTATGGATATTATGCCCTTTCAGTCAATATGGATTTTGCAACATTTTACAATAAACTGCGAATACTATATATGAATTTTATAAAAAAACAAGAGGAGAAACAACAATAATTTCATTTTTTTATATGTTGATAATTGAAAAAGTAAACGCACACCTGTAAATAGCATACTTTGCATTCAGTATTACAAAAACAAAAATGAGCTTTTAGTTGTACAAATAAAGAAATATGCATTTAGAGTTACAAAAAAATATTATGATGGTGTAAAGTA
>JAFVSW010000230.1 GCA_017503545.1 Lentisphaeria bacterium
CAATATTATCTGGAGAACATTAAAACCCGATTCATTACGGGCATTGATATCCGCTCCGGCATCAACTAATGCTTTTATTTTTTCAAAAAGAGTGGAATAGTCCGCATTTTCATCGTAACAGCGGGAGGTTTCTGCCAATTCAAACAATTTTTTTGTTGTTTCGTTCATAATTATATCCTTTCTTCAAAATTAATCGTCATTTCCACAATATACGGCAGCTCTCTGCATCTTTTTCAGCTTGTTCAAGAAATGCTGCCGAAAAAAGGTTGAGCTTCCATCTGCCATCCATGTGCCAGATGTCTTGAGTCGAAAATTCAATATTTACTTTCAAATCCGTTAATATGTCAAGAAAATTCCGTTTTTCCCATTTTTTATCATAATCTCTTGCATGTTTCAGCGTGTAAGGGATTGCGGTATCATCCTGAATCCGTTCATCATCTTCGTCACGATTGTACCTGCTGCATTTATTTCTATCATCCGGTGCGTGGATCAAAACGTATTCATTGCTGTTTTTATCAAAATACCGTGCTATGGGCATAATAAAATCGCGAAGTTTATTATGTTTGATCAGAATTTTATACACTTTCTCGTAGTGACCTGATTCGATCGGCAACAGAAGCAGAGGATCAAAAGCGGTGCCGGGAATAGTATTTTTATCCCGCAATATGGCATATTCTCCCCATTGCATGATTTTTTCAAAGGGGAATTCTTCCGTCAACTCGTATGTTGGAATGGCATCAAGATAAAAAGCCACAGGTATATCAACACAATATTCCTTCAGCAAATTCATGATTTCATTCAAGCGGTCAAAAGCCTTTTTCTCCGGACTTCGCATTGTTTTCAAGAGTTTAAAGACCTTTTTATTGAGTGTCAGAGGAAGAACATCAATATCCTCGACTCCGCATATCCGGCAGAATACCATATAGAGGCAGTGAAGATCATAGGCAATGCGTTCTTCCAAAGGAGAGGCATATTCTGTATCGTCACAGTGATATGGATTACTCCGTATTTGGTGTTTCCTGTCTGACACCGTACCGTAATCGGAAAAAACCGGATAGAAATTATTTTGATGCTCAACCAGCAGAATGTTGTCTGCTTTGATATCTCCGTGAGAGAAACCTTTATTTTTCAATGCAAAAATCCCGTGGACCAGATATGCGGCAAGACGTATTATATTTTCCGAGTCCGTCAGCCAATCCTCCTGCTCTTCTATCGCATCCGCCAGCGGTCTGCCTTTTCGCATCATATAACAGGAGTAAGTTTTACCCTCGTATTCCAGAATTCCGGACCAGCTGTTGAATTTCATCAAAGCATTATGATACCGGAAATTGCCCCGGTAAATATTCAGGCTGGTAAGTTCCTGTTCTGAAACCGGTGAATCCGGAGCAGCGAGAACTTTGATGACCCACTCGCAGCCATGACGCTTGCCCATATCGTAAACAGCTCCGGCACCGCCGCTGCCGAGACGTTCCCCCAGACGCAACCGTTCCTTAAATCCGGCGGAGACGATTACATCTTTAAAGGCAAGCTGCTTCCATTGTTCTTCGGTCATCAATACTGCTCCATATCTTTCTGATATTGCTTATACAATTTGAGAGCGGCATCGGCAAAATCATTGATCCGGCGACTGGCAGTGGGAATCGAGATATCGAATTGTTCTGCAATATCTGCCAAGTTATATTTCTTTACACGATTGAGAATGAACATATTATAATCATCGGCAGAATTTTTGGTTTTGACTTGTTTGAGGATTTGCAGGATACCGGCATAATCCAATTCTTTTTCATCGACATCGAATTCAAAATTTTCCGCACCGTCGTCATCAACGATATCGATTACGCCGCCAATGATATCTTTTGCATTATCAAAAGAAATATAGAGGTTCTTCTTCTTAAAGGTGGCATACTTTTCGGCAACATCTTTGGTCTTGTTTTTAATAGCCCGATGTACGAGATGACTGAATGTTCCTTTTTTGTAGCCGTTCTTCTGAATACTGCGGATCAGGCTTGCCACCACCTGCTCTGCAGCAAGTGAAATGAAATTATCTTTCTCAGCAATATCCCCAAATTGGCTTGCTTCCCAGTGGACTTTCAGTTTCCAGGCAATATATCCGCCGTAGATATAGCAGAAATGCTCAATAGCCTTCTCCCGCTTCTTCCTCATATCATCCACTTGATCTTCAGGAGTGAATTTGGTCTGAGCCTGCATTTGTTCCATGATAGTCTGGGATGTTTTATCGATGGAAACCAAATTCCCGCTCCGATAATTTTCATGAAAAGCAGCAAAATATTTCGCAGCTTCATACAAACTTTCAGCAGAACTTTCAAACGAAGTAAAAAATTTCTCGGCGGAATCAAGAATCATACAGCACTCTCCTTATGGTTGGTTGATGCTTCCTAATATAACACTGTTTTAATGTATTGCAATAGAAAAAATAAATTATTTTTAATTTCTAATAAATATGTATAAACGAGTTACATATTTGTTCAGAATTTAGTTAATGCCTGCAAAAACTTGAAAATTATCCCGTATAATGTCGTTGGCAAGTTTGATTTTTTGAAATAAATGAAAAACTGAAAAATATTATCGGAATATCTGATTTTTTTGAAAAATGTGAAAAAGAGTTCCGTATAGCATTGTTGAACACCACAGGAGAGTTTGACTGATGAAAAATAAACCTTGTTTCTGGCTTTTGTTTATGCTTATGCTTTTCTTGATCCGACTGATGTTTACAGTTGCGTTCTGGTATGTTGTAGGCTATATCCTTTTGGCAGCTTCAGCATTATTCTTTGTATATGTCGTATTTATACGGTGGTTTCTGGTCAATGGAGGTGACAAATGAAATTGAATCCGGATATTGCATTGCTGATTGTTTTGATTGTTTTCGGAATAATTTTCGGGGGGATCCTGCTGGCTCTTGTCTGGTACTTTCTGGCATTTATTATCGGATTGTCATCCAAATGCGGAGTGTGGGTACTGTTTCTCGGTGCGGGGATATTAACCTTTTGTGCAATTGAAATTCTGGCAGGACATAATAAATAAAGGAGATTAGATTATGGATGAAAAGATTTTGAAGTGGTTTTTGTACGGAATATTTGGCTTCGGACTTATATTCGGTTTGATTTATTTTCTGGCAATCGTATTTTCGTTGCTGGCAGAAGTTAAAGGATGGCCTGCATTGGTTATTATTTTCACGGCTATCATCTGCTTGCTTTCTGTTTTCAATGTTTTGAAAAGGTTATTCTGATGGATAAATTTTTTATATTCACGGCATTGCTGCTGACAGGCTCCATGGCAGTTCAGTCAACATTCGGATATGTACTGGCAATAGTTCTTATGATTGGCGGAATAATTTGTGCAAATAACAAAAAGTGAACCAGAAAGGAAAAAAAATTAAATTTTTTTGAAAAAAATGCAGAAAAAAAATAAAAAATACAAATAAAACGCCCTATATGTATTTGTAGAAACCAACAAAACAACGCCGGACACCCCAGTAGAAAGGAAATGAAAAATGAACAATTCAGTAGTCATCGACGGTCGCAGTAATGTATGCAAGAACCAGGAAACTTTGATCAGCGTAATCGTTAAGGAGGTACTTTTGGCGCAACCGGGAAAAGTTTTCAGTATTGATGAAATCTATAAGGAACTCGTTACGCGCGACCTTTATCGCTTTTCTCCTGATGCCAAAACACCTTGTAACTCTATTTCAACACGCTTGTCAACAGGGGTTCAGGCTAAATTTCCCCACCTTAAAAAAGCCGATCGCGGTCTTTATTTTGCTGCATGAGTATAACACAACACGCCATAACCAATAAAAAATGAAAGGAAAGGAAAAGAACATGAGCTGGTGTCACTATTTTCAAACCAAACGTGGAAAAATTAAACGAGTCTCTGCTCACAGAGTGAGAAAACGTAAAAAATAAATGACAATGGACATTAGATGTCCTAGACAATATATTAAACTAAATCACAAACCACAAAGGAGATTAATCATGAAAAAAGAAACTGTCAAAGAAACTGTCAAAGAAAACCTTCTCTTTGCTCCGGAACGCAAAGTCATGGATGCTGATGCAGCACAGCGGATGGCTGCAAAATGTTCTGATTACAACGACTCCCGTACCGAAGCTCGCAACTTCAAGTGTCTGGAATTCAGAGGTGTTACCTTCAAGGGCGAGGATCTGAGTGGGATCGAAGCCCATTACAGCCGTTTTATCGACTGTACATTTGAGGAGGTCAAACTCGATCGGATGGAGGGGTACTTCATGGAGCTGAATAACTGTGAATTCAAAAACTCGTCGCTTGAAAATGCAAATCTCTCCTATGCAAGAATTTCTGACTGCAATTTTTATAATTGCAACTTGAATGGAGTGGATATGCCGTTTGCCAGCGGAAATTGGGCCGCTACGAGCTGCATGATGGAACGCTGTACCGCCCAGAATGCAAATCTTATGTTGGTTCTTTCCAACTGTAATGTAATTTTTGAGGGCAATTACGCCAATATCGAATTCGATGTTGCAGATTCAAATCTTCGCAGATCCGAATTCAATGATGGCTGCATCAAAGGAAAAATCACAAAAACTGATTTGACAAATTCTGAATGGAATCGCTCAAATCTTTCTGAATTGGAAATTGTAGATTGTGCCACCAGTGGAATGGAAACCGAAGATGCTTCCGGTGTGGATAATTGTCTCGACAACGCTTTGGAAGATGCATTGAACGAATTGGAAGAAGATATAGAGGACTAATTCCATTTGTGCCTGCGGCAGCACCTCCCTGCTGCAGGTTTTATCTGAAATATATACGAAAAACAGAAAGGAAAATTTTAGTATGGTCATTAGAAAATCAGTGTCATGCGAAGCGGAAGTAATCAAAAACAATTCCGATTATATCCAGAAATATACTGATCTTTTGTATCTGCGCGGTGTTGTCGGCGGGATGATCGCCTTTGCGGAACAAACTGCATTCCAGGACATTCTCGGCTCCAATGAGCGACGTTCCCGCGATTACGATGATTACGGCGTCAATAATCGCAGTGAATTTATTGCCAAACTGAAAAATCTGAAAGAAACCTTCATTAAAAAAGAAAAGGCGTTCCTGGCTTCTCTTGAAATTTCTGATACATCAAAATTTCCCATGGAGGTGATGGGAAAGAACTTCGGGTTCAGCCGTACCGAAATCGATATCGTGATGCTCGCGTTCGGCGTTACAACGAGCAGCCGCTTCGAGCGTCTTGGCAGAACCAGCGGATTTAATTCCAGCCGTTGCGATGAAGTCCATGACTTTCTGGTTATGCTTGCCCACACTCCAGCGGCACGGCTGAAATTGAAACCCCATTTTGGTCCCGGTTCTGCCATCGTTCAGAATGATTTCATCTCGCTTTCAGGGCGGGCTGACAGCGAAAATGATTTTCTCCGGCAGGATATCGAAATCGGACGGCGTATGGTTGCACAAATCCAAGGCGTTGCCGAGCCGGACGATTCCATTCTTGCCTTCAGTAAACTCATTACGCCTACCGAAGATCTTGATCTTGTGGTTTACCCCGAAGATAAAAAGCAGGAACTTCTCAACCTTATCCGCAACCGCAAAGAGTTTCACAAAAACCGTATTGACTGGGGATTGGACAAACTGGTAAATTACGGTTTTGGAACGACTATTCTCATGAGCGGTCAGCCGGGAACAGGTAAAACCCTTATGGTTCATGCGGTGGCAAAAGCTCTTGGCATGAAACTGTTGCAAGTAAATGTACCGGCACTTTTTCAGGAGGGCAATGCTGATGATAACTTCCGTCTGGTCATGCGCGAAGGTTCTTTGCAGGAGGACACGATCATTTTCTTTGACGAAGCCGATGAATTTTTCGAGGACCGTCGTTGCAACAGCATGATGCCGACTATTCTGCGTGAATTTGAAAAATTTTCGGGGGTCTGTATTCTGGCAACCAACATGAAGCAGGTGCTGGATGAGGCTCTGGATCGCCGCATTCTGCTTAAAATGGATTTTGACTTGCCCGACACCACCGCCCGTAAAGCGATCTGGGAAAAACATCTGCCGGAAACTTTGCCGCTGGCTGATGATATCGACACCACTGAACTGGCTATGAAGTTCGCCTTTTCCGGCGGTTACATCAAGAATGCAGTCATCCTTGCCTGCCAGCGTCTGGCTTTGGGCAAAGGAAAAAAGATTACCCAGCAGGATCTGCTGGATGCCGCTCAAACCCAGCGCACCAGCCAGCTGGAACGTCTGACCGAACGGGTCGTTCCGAGTACCAAAATTGAAAATGTGATCCTCAATGATGAGCAGAAATCTGCTATCGAAGACATCATCTTTGAGTTCCGCAACAAATCTAAAATCTTCAATGATTTCGGTTTCAAGGAGATCGTCCCGTACGGCAAAGCCACCATCGCCCTGTTTCACGGTCCTTCGGGATCAGGTAAAACGATGGCTGCTGAAGCAATCTGTCATGAACTCGGTTTGAATTTGCTGAATGTCAGTCCTAATCATTTGGTCAGCAAATATGTCGGTGAAAGTTCCCGTAATATCGCAGAACTTTTCAAAAAAGCTCAGGCAGAAGAGGCGGCACTCCTCTTTGACGAGTGCGAGAGTATGTTTTCCAGCCGTTCTGACGGCAGCCATAACCCCGGTGTTGAACGGGACAACAATCAGCAGACCGCGACTTTGCTGCGAGCCATTGAACGCTTTGATGGCTTGGTTATTCTTACAAGTAACCATGTAGTTGGTAATAATATGGATAGTGCCTTTGCCCGCAGAATTCGGCATCATGTGGCATTCACAGCTCCTGATGAAACGCTCCGGGCTGAAATCTGGAAAAAACATTTCCCCGCATCCGCACCGCTTGACGAGAATATTGACTTCAAAGTTCTGGCTGAAGAATACGAGTTCTCCGGTGGTATCATTAAACAGATCGCTCTTAAAGCTGCCTTCAAGGCTGTGAAGGAAAGCAGTCTCATCACCGAAGATATCATCCGCGAACTCTGCGAATTTGAGTGTGCTAACAACCTTGTCGGCTATCGCAAAAAGACTGCCCCTATGGGGTTTGGTAAATAATAACTTTTGTTCCGACTGGAGGCTTTTTATATCCTTTGTTGTGCCTCCTGCCGGAATATTTTTACAGGAGTATATATGAAAAAGTTTCTTTACTTTGCCTACGGCAGCAATTTGAATATTGAGCAGATGAAGCAGCGCTGTCCTGATTCTATCGGCATTTCCCCCGCTGTTCTCAATGGGTGGAAGCTGATTGAGCGTACTTATGCTGATATTGAAGAAGCTCCGGGGGAATGCGTCAACGGAGCGCTCTATGAAATTTCTGATCAGGATTTGGCAAATCTCGACCACTACGAAGGATATCCGGAATGTTACACCCGGCAGGAGGTCATGGTAACAGACAATTCCGGCAGATATCAAAAGGCATGGGTTTACATCATGACCGAAGAGTGCGGCAAACGCCGTGATCACGGTTGTTACTCTGAACGCTACCGTGAAATTTGTTCTGCCGGAGCAGCAGAATACTGGGGCATTCCGAACGCATTTGCCGCTGTGCCGGATACAGGATACACTCTTTGGGATAAGGATATTCCTGAGATTCCAACCGGACTTCAAAAATTGCAGGATTTTCTTGAATCCGATGCGCCGCTTCCCAAAGCAAAAAAATTGTGGATTGGAGCAAGAGTTATAATCACGCTGAAACCGCAAAATATCAAAGGAGATTTTAATTTTTTTCCTGCGCCATTGGAGGTAACAACTCCTCATGGACTGGAGTTGAGCTGGATATTTTATGATTTGCAGAAGATATTCAAAAAATACTTGAACAGTATGAATAAGTTTGACTTTTATCGGGCACTTGCTCAATGTGCAGCAGAAGTTGCCCAAAAAACTGAAATATCAGGTCGTGAACTTTGTCTGCAAGTCGTGCTGAAAGCAAAAGAAATTTATAAGGAGATAAAATGAAAAAGATTATTGTTACGTTTTTGAGCATTGTTGTGATATTTAATGCTTTAGCGGGCGAACGGGAGGTGTTGTTAAAAACATTTGAAAAAGAAAACAGTGGGGTAGTAGCGGTCTGGCAGAATGCTATGACACAGATAGATCTGACCGCTGCAGCTGGCAATAATTGGCAAGTTGCAGAGTCGCAACTGTGTTCTATAGGCTGATTCATCATGGCAAATTGCAGCACAGGAAAATTTATCTTGATAATTCTTACCTAAGTTCAAAACGTAGGGAGATTAAAAATAGAACGAACAAAATCTTTGTTATGCGAGATTTTTAAGCATAAAACGTTTTTTGTTCCCAGAGAGAGAACGGCTACTCAGTGAATTATTGCGTGCAAAATAGATGGCGTTCGATAGGAGGGTGCAAAAAAACTTTTACCCTCAAAATGAGGTGCTCAATGGCACTTTTTTAATATAGCACCGCAAGCGAGAAAAAACAAATGTCGCTTGCACATTTCTTTCAAATGCGAAAAACCCCTAGATACGGCTTGCTGTGCCGAGTTTTGTCGAAATCGGGATAGGCAGGCGTTGCCCTGCGGCTGATCTTCGCCACCTGGTGCATTGTAAAGGGGATTGTCGGGGAATTACGCTGCTTGCTTTACCCGGCGGTAACCGTGGAGCAGACCGCCGAGGCGAGGAATGAAATCTCTTGTATTTCGCCGTCAGCATCCTGTCGGTATGGCAAAACCATATTTCCATTAAGCCCTGCGTGGGGGCGGTAGTGATTCCAGTATTCCAAGTGCAAAGTTTTCTTATTGATTCTCCTCATGCATTAAATACAGTTATGGCAATTTGTAAGCAAAATCATACCAAATCATTCACCGCGAACCTGTATGGGGGAAGATAATTGGTTCATGATAACTTATGTTTCATTTTTTTTTGATTGCAATTTGCGGAAATGATTGTATATTACGAATAATCTGATGGAGACAGGCATGAGAAAAGACAAAAAAAATACTTCAATGGAAACCGCATATCAGGCAATTCTGGAAAGAATCATGCATGAACAGTTTGAGCCCGGTATGCCATTGCGCGAAGATCATCTTGCAAGTGAATTAGGGATCAGTACAACCCCGATCCGCGAAGCATTCCGTCGTTTGGAGCACGAGGGATGGCTTCAGAGCAGGCCATTCCGTGGTGTATTTCTCCGGAAATTCACACGTCAGGATATTTGCGAGCTGTATTATCTGCGCAGTGCGTTGGAAGGTGCTGCAGCTGAAGCTGCAGCGAAAAATGCGACCACGG
Organism: Lentisphaeria bacterium; assembly: GCA_017503545.1. Lineage (GTDB taxonomy): Bacteria > Verrucomicrobiota > Lentisphaeria > Victivallales > UBA1829 > RGIG8244. The sequence continues at coordinate 9,249 of JAFVSW010000230.1, forward strand.
AGGATTTTGAAAAATTGCATGATGTTCTGGAAGCAGAAAAAGTCTATGTCCGGGAAAACATTCAAGCCGCTCCCGACAGCATCAAACCGAATATTGAAGGCGATTTGATTTTTCATGCCGCAATTGCCGATGCTGCCCATAATCAATTACTGGAACAGCGTTTACAAATGTTGAAAGCACAGACCTCTTATGCCTTTCTCAACTGGCGGAATACCGGCCCCTACTCTGCGCAAGACCTTCTCCGCGTTCAGGAAGAGCACTGGATGATTTATCTTGCCATTCAGCGCGGATGGGATAGTCTGGCAAAAATGCTGATGGAAAAACATATTTCCGCCGCACGCGAAAATCATTTAAAATATCTGATCCTGCCGGATTCCGAATAATCAATCAGGCGACGATCACAGCATTGAGCGGCGGCAATTCCACGATTTCAGTATTGCCGTTCTTTTCCACTTTTACTTCTTGTTTGTACGGGAGGAAGTTGATCACAAACTGTGCGTTTTTGCCTTCCGGCGAACGCCATGAGGTCGTGAAGAAAGAATCATACTCAAAGTTGCCGCGTTTTGTCGGCAGGGTCCATTTTCCGCCACGGACTTTCACCAACGGCTTGATCATTCTTCCCCGGGAGAAAAATTCCGGGTATTGTTTCCGGATCGCATTGAGGTTGCGGACCAGTTCCAATACGGGGCCTTCTTCCGGCTGTACTGCTTCATCCCAGGAATATACCCAACTCCAAGCGGGGCGTCCGCCATCACGCAAAACGATGGAGAGCAGATCACCGGCATGGAAGGAATAGGCAATCCTCCATAAGAGATTGTATGGAGCATCGGCAAAATCCATATAGAATTTCAGATTGCATTGATTGCCCATGAAATTGTTGACGTATTCATGAAAAAGGAACGCGTACAGAGGAACTGCTTTTGCATATCGGATGTTCCAATTAAAACGCAGATCATTAAATTTCAGCACTTTCAAATAAGGTTCCGCTGCGGCGGCTTCGCACCCGAGGACCAGTTGCGGATGATCGTGTGATAATTCATCCAGGAATTGACGCATATTATCTACCTGCCATACGCCGGGGACGGGTGGATGTCCGTGGTTTCTGCTCCAGCACCAATGAGCTGCGCCGCCGATATTCTGATCGAAAAATTGAATATAATCGAATCCGAAATCTGCCATTTTTGCCAATTCGTTTTTGACGGTATTGCGGGGCCATTGGCGGACCATACACATATCAAAGCCGAAACGCTGCTGATCCCAGCCATTGCAAAGCATGGCTTCCATTTCGCCATGAGGACCGCGGATCATTTCCTTTGTCAGATGTTCTTTTTCAAATTGCTTTTTCCGACTGTAAGACATGTCGATGGTACTGTATTGAGTCCAGGCGGTGCCGGAACAATAAACGCCGAGTGTATGTCCTTTTGCATGAAGCATATCCCGGTATTCCGCCAGATTTTCTTCTCCACCATAAGGGGGCCATACATAAGGCGGAGCCCAGGGAGCAGTGCCTTCCCAGTGCATGAGCAGGGACATGACTTTACTGTCAAGAGCATCTGCCATTCGGTCGATGACCGGCATGGCATTCGTGTATGGGAAATATTCATTCGCGTCCATCTGACCACGGTCGGTGCCGCGTCCGCGCACGGGGTGAATGAGGATGACCGGAGAATCTTTTACGAATGCGGGGAAATTATATTTTTCCGGCAGGAGAGAATTCTGTTCCATCCAGGTACGATAAATTTCAGCGGCATCCATCCAACCGCCATCGACGTAACGGAAAACAAGTTTGCCGGGGATGCGGAAGATGCGATCCGGATTGCCATTGCCGCAATAATAACGGACCTTGAGTGCATACATTCCGATGCCGTCCGGATTACATTCAAAACATTTTGTAGCACGGGAGGGATCGTGTGCGCCGATATAAAGTCCACAGCCGTTTTTATTCAGAACGGACATGAACTGTGCTTCGGTTCTGCCGGGAAAAAAGGAATGATAATGCCAGCCCGGTTCGCCGCTAACAGGATTGCCTTTTTCCAAGTCGATCAACACGCCTTCGTTTTGTACGAGGAGCAAAGTATTTCCGGCGGCGGGAATGGATAAAATCACGGGTTCCACATATTCCAGGAGCAAATCCTCCGGCACGCCGGAAATATCTCCGGAAACGCATATTACATCTTCTTCCGTTTTCCATGTCAGACGGAAACGCAACGTTTGGAAGCGTTCCATGCCGGAAAAAACGAGTTCGCTATCGGTGGATGAAAGAAGCTGAAATTCGTCTTCCTGCAATACGACTTCTGACCCGTCATCTTCGCGGAACCCCAAAGTGAAACGTAACGGTTCGGCGGGGGTAATATCTGCCATGAGGGTGCAGATATTCTGTACAGAAAAATCATTCAATATGCGTTTATTCATTCGATCTGTCTCCGGATGATACAATTTTATTTCGGCTGGAATTCTTCCGGGACCGGGTCGGAATGGCTGATTTCATGCTGCAGGAAGGAGTCGGCGGATAATGTACCGTTCATCACATCATCTTCCGTGAACTTTGCCATGTAAATAAAACCGCCTTTGAACCGGTCTTTGTCATATACAACGATAAGTCCATCCCCGTTTTCCACGGCATCGGGATAAGAAACGCCTTGCCGGGGATCCAACAGGAGAGAATATTTCCAACTCCTGCCATCGTCATCCGAAAGGAAAGCGGTAAGTTTTTCCCGCACTTTCAAACTGTCATTGATAATAGCGATCAATCTGCCGGAACGCAATTTTTTCAGATAAAATCTGGAGGATGGAGCTTTCAGTGTTGCAGATAAAGCAAGATCGCTCCAGGTATATCCGCCATCGGCAGAGACGGATTCGGCGATACCATCCGCAGTACGGACATAGCAGCAAATACTGCCATCTTCCCGTTCGATGAAGATATGTTCATCAAAACTGTTTTTCTCGCAAAGTTTGGAGCAGTCGATACGGCCGCGGACGGAGAATGTTTTCCCCTGATCGTTGGAAACGACCATATACGCACCGTGTTTTATCCCCAGAGATTCATGCTGCAAATAATTACCCGCCCAGATGGAACAGGGCAAACACCAGGTGCCATCATTAAGAACCGTGGGCTTATTCATCATGATACCGTTTGCAATCCGGCGTGGCGGTGTAAAACGGAATGATTCGGGAGTATCTTCGGGATTTTCCAGAATGGAATACCAGACGCCTGCAATGCCGTCGAACACTTTCATGGAATTGGCAGGTCCGCCGCATCCCTGTGCCCAGAACCAGTAAAGTTTACCATTCGGAGCATACCAGAGGACGGGATCGAAAACACGGACATCGTGAGGATCGGGATAAATCGCAGCCACACTGCCGGTCCATGTTCTGCCATTATCATCGCTGATTTTCAACAGGGAATAATTATCAAAACCTTCGCCATGACCACCGGCGTACCAGGCGGCAAACAAACGGCCGGAGGGAGCCTGCTCCACCGTAGGGATACCTTCAAAAGTTCTGTCTGCATCCAGTTTTGCGGCATCCTGCGTGATGATACGCACAGGATCCAATGAAATATATGAAAAATTCATCTACTTCTCCAAATAATTAAATTGATGACCGGGTCATTCTTGAACCGGGATCCAAACCTTGAAATTGTTTTCCGGCGAGAAATCCATTCCGGCGGAAGCATAATCCACAAGCCCGGATTCTTCCTGCAAATAAGTACGCTTTGCACTGTCCGCCGGCAGATTTTCTCTGCACATAAGCAGCGGACCTTTGCACAATGCATACCATTTACCGGAAGGATCTTTGACTTTCCGCAGAGTCATATCGAATTCCATTTCCACAACGTCACCTGCCTGCCAATCTTTTTGCAGACGGTAATAGCTGCCGCAGGAAACCGTTTTGCCATTGACTTTGCAGCCGAAATCGGTGGGAATACGCAATGCCAATTCAAATGTTCCGCAATGATCAAGAACGATCCGTACTTTACCGTTGAGCGGATAATTACCTTCAATATGCAGAACATTTTCTGCGGTAAGATTTTCGTACAGATTTACGGCATAACCCGATTCCGTTTCCATGACTGCAGTCATAGGGGCAGCGGTGAAGCCGTATGGAGCCTGGGCACGACAGCAGTCATGACCATCGAAAGAACCATTGATTTTTCTGCCGATCTGGTCGAAAGACGGCAGTTTCCATCCATCATCCAGGAACGGATTGATGTGTGCCACGTTAGACCCGTCGGGCATCAGAGAGCCGAGGAGCGCATTATAAGAACTGCGTTCGATTTCATCGGCGGCGATACTGCTGCCGGTCATTTTCAAAATATTTTCGCAGAACCAGATCCAGGTAACGGTCACACAAGTTTCACCCATGCCGCCCGCATTTCGGAGCATCTGCCGGTCTTTGCCGTGATACCAGAATTCTCCGTTATTATCTTTCAATCCACCGCAGCCGGTAATAAAAATCTCTTCATCACGGACTTTCTCAAAATATTTGATGACGGCGTCCTGCATTTCGGCGTCGCCGGTATGACGATAGAGAGCGCACAAGCCTTGAAAACAACTGGTCAATTCATAAGCCTTGCCATCTGCGATTTCGGAAGGGGAAGCACCGATACGGGCGGCATTGAAAACGTTATGAAGATAGCAGCAACCGGTATTGGCGAGTGCATTTGCTGCCTCGATATATTTCTGATCGCCGCTGATTTCTCCGATTTCAACAATGGCACGCAGAATGGAAGATGCCGCGATCCCGAAATGTTCGCCGCAATCCTGAATGTTTTTCTGACTCTGGAGCAAATCATCCAGCATGGCAGTCAACGCTTTCAATACGGCGGGATCCTGCTCGAATTCCTGATAATATGCAAGGAGACCGAGAAGAACATATTTCCGACCCCAGATATCCCACCCTTTCAATTGCATGTGAGGCGGATAGGATGTGATTCTGCCATCGGGAGTCTGGGTTTCCAGCATGGCGGCAACGGTTTTCCGGAGGATTTCCGCCAGTTCCGGATCCTGTGTACTTCTCCATGCGTAAACAAGAGAACGGATCGTTTTACCCCAGAATTCGCACCGCCAGTAACCATCGGATTCATTGCGGAGTCGGAAGGGTTCGGTCAGAAGCGGGTAATCCAGACGTTTCAATCTGCCGAAAATCATGCGATCCATGGCATTGCCAAGGGGACCATGAAGACGCACCACACCTTTCTTCAACGGGCGCATATAACTTTTCTGCTGCTGCATAGGGGGATCCTTTAATTGATACGTGCGAAACCGACACTGGCAGGTTTACCGATCAGGTTTTCTGCGACTTTACCTTCAGCCATCAATTTTGCCAACATTCCGAAAATTTCATCACATGCGGCAAGATATTTGTCAATATCTTCATGAGTATGAGCGTACATGGAATAGAACGTATTGCTGGCGAGGAAGCCGCGCTTGAGCATTTCCTGCACAAAAAAGGCTTTGTTGACGTTATGATCTTTTGCAAAGTTATAATGCAGAAGCGGAACGATACCGCCGACATGGATATCAATACCATGTTTTTCAGCCAACTCTTTCCAGCCTGTTTCCACACGTTTTGCAATTGCGACCATGTGTTTGGAAGCATCGCAACGAATGAATTTTTCGATCATCGCCAACGCCGCCACGGGGCCAATACGTTCCGTCCAGTTTGTGGAAGTGATGAAGGCGTTCTGGGCTTCGCTCATGATTTTTCCTTTCCCGATAATGGCGGAAATGGGATAACCGTTACCCAACGCTTTGGCATAGACCGCAATATCAGGCTGCCACCCCAATACCAGGTGAGCACCGCCGTTGCAAATACGGAATGCAGCCGTGATTTCGTCCATGATCAGGGGGACATCGTTTTTCCGTGCTGTCTGGTGGATAATATCCATAAATTCGGGGTCGACTACATAATTGCGCTGGGGTTCCAGAACGATTGCTGCGAGATCATCTCCGGCTTCTTTCACCGCATCCAGGAATGAGGCTTTATCGTTGAACATGAACGGCAATGCGGTCCCTGCCAAACCTTTCGGCAAACCATTGGGAGAGAGTCCGGCAATCCACATCTGATCCAATGCGCCTTCCCGTGCCAGATTCGCCGCAAGATACCAGTCTGTCCAGCCGTGATAACCGCAGAACAGGACCGTGCCTTTTCCGGTATAAGTACGGGCGATACGGACCGCGATCGACATGGCTTCCCCGCCGGACCGCGCAAAACGTGCCATTTCCGCCCAGGGGTGTAATTCGAGAAGTTTTTCTGCAAGCGCGACTTCTTCCGGCGGATTCAGTGTGGAAGCACTTCCGTCATCAATAGCCGCTTTGACTTTTTCGTTGATCTCATCATCGGCATAGCCCAAAACGGTTGCGCCGATACCGCCGATACTGCAGTCGATATATTCATTGTCATCCAAATCGGTAACGCGGACGCCTTTTGCTTTCTTGAAGTATGTGGGCCATACACCGCGACTGAACATATCCGGACGTTTGGAAAGTAGCTGGGTCATACCGGGAATGATGGCGGCGGCTTTTTCCTGCAAAGCAAGAGATTTTTCGATATTCCATTCTTTCATGATAATAACCTCTGTTTTATGAATTACTTGACTGCGTTTGCATATTTTTCCATGATAGCGGAACAATTGGCACCGATCGCAATGACATCGGCTCCACAGTTGACAAAGTCAAAGCCTTCTTCGTAGCATTGTTCCAGACTGGGCACGGAAACGGTACCGGCGAACTTGCCATATTTGTGTGCTGTTTCAACGATCTGTTTGCGGACACGGTGAATTTCTTTGTGGTCAAATTCCGCCGGATGACCGATTGCATGACTGAAATCCCCGGGACCGAAGAAGATCATGTCGATTCCATCCAGCTGGCAGATTTTATCCAGTTCACTCAAAGGTTCCGGATCTTCGATCTGCACAATGACGAGACGGTTTTCATTCATAAAACGAATGTATTCTTTGAAATCCAGTTTGCAGTAAAGTCCATCCGCATTGCCGCCATCGACCGGGCGCAAACCAAGAGGCTGAAAACGCACTGTGTGAACCAATTCTTCTGCTTCTTCATAACTCATCAGATGGGGGATCATGATTCCTGTTGCATCGGCTTCCAACGGGCGGATATAATCGCTGTAAGAACCTTTCGCCACACGCACGATACAATCGCAATCGTATGCTTTAGCCGCGAGAATCTGATTGCACATGGTGCTGTGATCGGTCGGAACATGTTCCTGACAAATCCAGATGGCATCGAAACCGGACAATGCTGCAATTTCCGCCGCACGGGGGCAGCCCAGGTTCAATTTGTAGGAGATGGCTTTCTGACCATTTCTCATTTTTTCAAGGACACGGGATTTACGGGGTGTGATCATACTTTCTTTTCCTTATGTTACGTTATGTTTTTATTTACTGTTTTCCTTGTTGAAATAACTCTGCAAGTGGGAACGGATCAATCCGGTCCAGCTTAGGCAGTTCTTTCTTTTCAAGCGCCTTTACTATGTCAAAATGCTCCTGATAACCGGGAAAAGCATCGCCGACATACATATTTTCCGCAATAAAATTGCCAATCGTCTCAATGGCAATATCCACTGTAATTTTACATTTTACCGATTGCAGTACCATGATCAAGTTTTTCCTATATGATTTCAAACTGGTACTACCATACACTCAGTCAAAGAAAAAATCAAGCACCGCCCGAAAAAAAACAGGAATTTTTTGTTAAAAATCACGCAAATTATATAGAATTTTAATGTAATCTTATATTTTTCATAAAAAAACCAACATTTTTATTTATAATTCTATGGAATTTTACTTGACAATGAAATATCCGTTATTATATTATTCGACAGATAACATGAAGTACTCAAAAGACAGAATGGAGTGAAATTCTATGGAAAATGATAACAGAACGGATTCTTCCTTGCAGGGATTGCTTTCTTTGAAAGGCAGGATCGCCTTGGTCACCGGCGGGTGCCGTAATTTCGGCGCAGAAATGGCAGTCGGACTGGCAGAAGCCGGAGCAACAGTAGCCGTTACCGCCCGTGAATTCAGTCGGGCAAAAGATGGAGCCGCCGCATTGAAGGAACAGACCGGCTTTGATTTTATACCTTTTGAACTGGAATTGACCGATGAAAATTCTGTTCAGAAGCTGTTTCAGTTTTCTTCCATATCGTATAAGCTCCTTGAATTTGTTTATTTATAAATGGGAATTTTAATTCGCAAAAATGACATCATTTTTTATTCAACACAATCCGGAAACCGTAATTTGCATACATCAAACGGCAGAATGTATCATTATTACCGGAATAATCAAACATTCTTTGAATGCAAGCAGAACGGCAAAATTTGGGATAAGTTTTGAAAGATCCGCCCCGGACGATAAAAGTA
>JAFVSW010000231.1 GCA_017503545.1 Lentisphaeria bacterium
ACTTGCAAGCCCTGTCTGATTTCCAGCGTGCGGATAAAATTTGCCGCATCCAGCATGGCATCGTATGTTCCTGTATCGAGCCAGGCGTAACCGCGCCCGAGCCGTTCAACGGAAAGTGTGCCACGTTCCAGATAGGCATTGATGACGGATGTGATTTCCAATTCACCCCGTGCAGAAGGCGTGACCTGTTTTGCAATTTTGACGACATCATTATCAAAAAAATACAATCCCGTTATGGCATAATTTGATTTTGGAACTTCCGGTTTTTCTTCAATGGAAACGGGGTTATAATCAGAATCGAATTCAATTACGCCGAATCGTTCCGGATCCCGGACATAGTATCCGAATACGGTTGCGCCTGTCTCTTTTTCTGCCGCTTGTTTTACAAGATTGCCGAGGTTATTTCCGTAAAATATATTATCGCCCAATACAAGACACACATTGTCATTGCCGATAAACTTTTCTCCGATGATAAATGCCTGTGCCAAGCCGTCCGGGGATGGTTGAACTTCGTAGGTGAACCGGACACCGAACCGGGAACCGTCGCCCAGCAATTGCCGGAAAGACACTTGTGTATCCGGTGTTGTTATAATCAGAATGTCACGAATTCCCGCCAGCATCAAAATGCTGATGGGATAATAGATCATGGGTTTATCATAGACGGCAAGCAATTGTTTCGAAGTTCCCTGCGTAATCGGGTGTAATCGCATTCCTGCACCACCGGCAAGTACAATACCTTTCATTTGAAATATCCTCCACCGGTTCCAAGCCGTTCCAGTTTATATGAGCCATTAAGAATATTGGCACACCAGGTATCTTTTTTCTCTAAATACCACAGAACCGTTTTTCTCAACCCGCTTTCAAACGTTTCTTCCGGGTGCCAGCCTAATTCGTTTTCGATCTTTGACGGGTCAATTGCATAACGCAGATCATGTCCCGGCCGATCCTGTACAAAAATAATTTGTTCCATGTATGATTTTCCATCGGGGCGCGGAGAAAGTTCATCCAGAATGGCACAAATGGCATTCACGACTTCAATGTTCTTTTTTTCATTTTTACCGCCGATATTGTAGGTCTCACCCGGTTTGCCTTTTGTCGCAGCAAGATATAATGCACGGGCATGATCTTCCACATACAGCCAATCCCGTATTTGCAATCCTGCACCATACACCGGTAATTCTTTTCCTGCCAGTGCATTCAAGATAATATGCGGAATCAACTTTTCCGGGAAATGATATGGCCCGTAATTGTTGGAACAATTGGTCACAATGGTCGGCAGTCCAAAGGTTCGATGCCATGCCCGGACCAGATGATCGCTTGCCGCTTTTGATGCACTGTACGGAGAACTTGGGGCGTAAGGAGTCGTTTCCCGGAAATAATCACCGGTCCCTTCCAGATCACCATATACTTCATCCGTCGAAATATGATGAAAGCGGAAGGTGGACTTTTCGTAATCGGATAATGTGTTGTAATAATTCCGTGCCGCTTCCAACAGCGTGTATGTACCCACAATATTGGTTTGTATGAAATCGCCGGGTGCATCAATGGAACGGTCTACATGGGATTCTGCGGCAAAATGCATGATATGTGACGGTCGAAAATCCCGGAAAATCCGGATCATTTCTTCTTTATCGCAAATATCATATTGTTCAAAGCGGAACCGGGGGGAATCTGCGACGGCGGAAAGATTTTCCATATTTCCGGCGTACGTGAGTTTATCAATTATGCAGACACAGTTATCCGTATGATTTATGATGTGTCTGACGGCGGCAGATCCGATAAAACCTGCGCCGCCTGTAACGATGATCCGGTTCATGATATTTTCTCCTGTAAGGGGTACTTTTCAGTAATGTATCACATATCCGGGAAAAAGCAATAAATAAATACTTTTTTTATCGTTTTTTTGTTTTATTTCATCCCGAGCAGACGTTTGAAATTGCCGCCGAGAACAAAGCGCGTTTCTTTTTCTGTCTGTGATCGCTTACCGCCATTCTTTCCGGTTGATCATTTCCAGATACAACGTGCCGGACCAGCCGTAATCATGGAAGGGCATCATCAGCGGATGGAATTGACCTTCCGGCATTTTGCCTTTCCGTTCCAGTTCACGTGGCGTGTTTTCTTTGCGATCATCATAAAATTCAAAGAATGTACCAAATTCCAGATACCATTTTTCCTGATCACGTAATGTATCCTGAATAATGGATTTTGCAAGAGCATGGAATCCATACCGTTCCAAGCCAAGCGCAATCAGGAAATTGATATTCGTCCATACCGGTCCGCGCCACATATCTTTCTTGTAGGCTTCTGTGTTTTTTGCCGCGATAGAAGGAACACGCAATGGTGTACCGAAGGTTTCCGGATTCGTCAGATGAGCTGCCATTTTTTCCGCCTGTTCCTGAGTTGGCGCACCGCAGAGCAGGGGGAGAAAACCGGCACTGGAGAGAATATCGGTGCGGCTGTTTCCGGCAACATCATAATCCACATACAGATTCTGTTCCGGCGACCAGAGACGTTCATTCATCAATTTACAGATACGGTCATGATGCGCCATCCAATAATCTTTCTGATCCGGGAGGAATGTTGCAAGAATTTCACATTCGGATGCTACATAAGCATTGAAGTCGGGGGCATCCAATTGGATTGCACCGTCAAAACGGGGGGAGTTATCCATTCCGCTTTCGCCGCTGCGGCAGTTTGCATGAACACTTATCGCCCATTCCAGCAAGCCGTATCCATCGGTATCCCGGTTGGCAAAAAGCCATTCCATATAGTTTGCCAGTTTCGGGGCAAGTCCGGCAATCCATTCCGGTGCCGGTTCGGCTTCGTTGACCAGTTTCATTGCCAACCCGAGTACGGGAGGCTGTGTATACGCCTCATTGAAAGAATAAGGACATCCGCTCAACGGAATAAAACCGTTTTCCTGTTGCAGATCGAACATGGAGGAAATCAGTTCCCGTGCCATTGCCGGATTATAATTCCGCATCCCGATAGCATGAAATGCGGAATCCCACAACCACATGTGGCGGTGCGGCCAACGGTCCGGCGTACTCCAATGCTGTTTGATCATGCCTTCCGCTGCATACACCTGACTTTTGATTTGAGACAATGCTTTCCGTTCGGTACGTTTTGCGGATTCCGGCACATTTTCCAGTTCCGGGAAGGATTCCAGAAATGCGGCACGTTTGGCAATCAGTGACTCTGTGGATTCGTCCAGAAATGCACTGTTGAAATGCGCTTTCACCGCAAGAAGAATTCTGCCGTCCCTGACTTCGGATTCATAGTATTTTTCCGTATCGACCAGTTGAAATTCTCCATCCAGAAGAATACTCCAGCCGTCACATAATACGCCGCTGGAAACAACGTTTCCGGCAACATAGAAACGGAAGAAATCGCCAGTCAATTCAATCCGGTCCGGTTTCGCTCCGGTATAACAGATTTTGGCTTTCTGATCCGGATCCTGAATTTTCAATTCAAAGGCATATTCATCTTTGGCGGTCCGGAGGCACATACCATTCCAGAAATCGGTTTGACCATCCATACCGGAAAATGCCAGAAGTTGACCGTAGTCCCATACATCAGGAAACTTGCTCATCTTTCAAAGAGACCTTTCAGGTGTTATTAGAAATAACTGTAAACAAAACGGGTGATCCATTTGTTGAAGTATGGATTTACCGTGTCTTCATATTTTTCAAATTCCACCGCACCATCAAGCATCAGGAAATTGTTCTTTTCGCCGTGATAACCTTTCTGTGCTGCTTCCGGATACATATATTCCCCCTTCTTATCATAGCGGACAGAGGGACCCTGACCGATGCTGTTCCGCTTGGTATGATCTTCCGCCAGCAGAATGATCGTATCCGGACCGTAGAGTTTTTTCAGCTCCTGACCGCCTTTTACATGGTCGTTATTGACGTCAACACCTTTGATGTCGATCACATAAATGTTGGCGCAATAGCTGTTCTTGCCGATGTAAGCAGGATTGTTTCTCTGATAGGACGGCAACTGATTGCTGTCTGCCGGACAAAGGAAGAAGGGACGGGATTTTTTCAGATCGGTCGTATCTTTTCCGATGAGATAGGGGATCAGTTTCCGTTGCCAGTTATCCTTCATGTAACCGCTTTCGGGGAGATATCCTTTATTGTCAGCGGTGTATTTGAACACGGCTTTTCCCAATTTGCTCAAATTGGCGGCACACATGGTTTCCGCTGCTTTCTTATTGTTTACGGATGCGGCGGCGGAGACCATACAGCCGAGCAGTACGCAAACTGCCAATGTAATAATCAATTCTGTCAAAGCAAAATGTTTCATTTTTTTCACCTTCTCATCAAATTTCTTTCGGGGGACGTTCTTTGCTGAATAACTGTGCCGGGAGTTCTTTCAAGTTGAACCACTGTTCGCCGACCAATGCGTCATTGCCGGCGAGAACACCTGTCCGGACTTCAAACATTACTCTGTGGATGGAGGTGCGGACAAATTTTGCTTCTACAATGGTATCCAGTTTTGTATCGACAAAGTGGAGATACGTTTTGCGATTCCATTTGCTGACATTGCGTTTTACGATGGGGAACCAGGTTACACCATCAAAACTGCCGTCGATCTGATAGTCAATGGTAACGGCGCCGGAACCGTGATAGAAACTGGTTGTGATGCGGTGAAGCGGGCGTTTTGTATCGAATTCGATCTGAACCCATCCATTGCCTGCACCGGCATGCCAGTAGCTACCGATTTTGCCGTCGAATGCCCGAGCCGGGGAGTTCATTCCGTAACGGCGGTTGGTATCCGCTTTGATGGAAGCACCATGGATCAAGGCATTGATGCGTGCGATATATCCTTTGTAGTAGTTGTGGAGATAGGCAGATTTCTGTTTACCCATCAGATAATGGATCATTTCATCCGCCAAATCCTGCGGGCTCATTTTAAGATTTGCAAGCGGTTTTACTTTCTGATAATCAATCAATGCACGATACAGTACCGGCAATCTTGTTTCCAGAATACGGCGGGTATAGACACGGTCGCCTTTCACTGCATTCAATGCCTGATCAAACAATTTCAGACTGTACGCCGTGACTTCCGGCCGTTCAAACGCAGCGTTACCAATGGCACCGCCGCCGGTAAAGGCAACAAGTCCCTGTTTGTGATGAACTTTGCGGATATTACGATAATATTCCAGCATGTATTTTCCGGCTTTCGGACCGAAATATTCCATACAGAATGTTTCTTCCAATTTTTCGCCGTCACATTCATCGGGATTCCACATGGCGCGGGCAAGCAGCCAGGAACGGAAAGGGATCCCGTAAGCGATCACGATCGGATAGTTATCTTCCGGGAAGATTCCGTTTGCACCGAATTCGGCAAAGGATTTGATGTTGTCGATGTTCAACAGAATATCCGGTTGCTGAAGGAAGCAATCAGAGAATGTATAAGTGTAGTCCCAAATCAGAATATTGGGGCAGACTTCCTTCCATGCTTTCAGCTGACGCATCAGGGTATTCCCGTTTTTGTTGTGATAATGTGCATAGGGTTTACCGCGATGGTTGCCCCAGGCACAGAGCTGAACCGCAACGTTATCGTTTGCTTTGATATTTTTCGGAGGTGCTTTACTGGCGGTGTAAGCAAAGATCAGGAATTTCACTTTGGGAAATTCGTCTTTCAGAGCTTCTCCGACTTTGTTGGCAAAGTAGACCCAGCGGGCAGATTCACGATTACCGCAATCTCTTTTCAGTTTCTGACAGGGGCCACATTCGCAGTTGCCGATCGTACCGTCTCCTTCCTGAATGGAGATATAAGTTGCATCCGGTGCCTTTTTCAAATACTCACGACATTCTTTGATCGTGGCATCGATCAACCCCTGATTGGTCAGACAGAAGTCCAAACCGACTGATATCTTCATGGGGTCCTGGCGTTTTCCGCGGATCAATGCAAAAAATTCCGGATGATCTTTATATTTTACGCCGGGGATGATTCTGAACAGACCGTGACAGGATGCCGGCGGTGCAAATACAGAAACTTCGCCGAGATTCGGGTCCAGATCATTGACAACAGCATTGGTTGTAAGAAGATTCCGGGTAGTCCAGAGTCTGGATTTGCGGTCTCTGTGCCCCAGCATCAAACGGGCTTCATAAACGGATTTGCCGCGATAGGGAAGTCCGCTGACTTTGATGGCTTTTGCTTTCGGTACATATTCGTCATAAGGACTGTACCAGTGTACCCCCAGTTTCCGGTCAAGGAAATAATAGGTACCCAGGAGTACGCCGCGGATTCTGCCGCCGCGGATGACAATGTTGCCCGCTTTGTCGGAAGAAATATTGAATTCTTCCAATCCGAGGGACTTATCATAACGCAAGATGATGGACGGTCCATTTTTTCTGTTGAGAACCGATTCCGTAGTCCCGAAAATCTTACCAAGATAATGTTTGAGTTCCTTTTCCGCAAACTTCTCGGATGGAATGGGATCGCTGATATCCAGTTTGACACTGAATTGGTTGTTGACGGTTACCTGACCGAAAACAGCAATCGCTGCCACTGTCAGGAAAACAGTAAGAATGTGTTTCATTGTTCTTTTTTCTCTTTCTATGTTAAGGTTATTCTATTGTAATCGCCTGGAACTTTTTGGTAACATATACCGGTTTTATGGGAGTAGTGCCATATTTCAAGCCGTAATACGCAAGATAATATGAGGGCAACTCCATCGGTTTGACAATCAATGCGCTGCCGGAGAAAGTCAACAGGGATACTTTGTTGTTATGTTTTGCCGCAACATTTCCTTGTATCTTGCTGGCACCTTGCCCCGTATCGTTATAGGCGATCTCTGAGTCCTGGGCTCCAAAGTTGACATGTTTTCCCAACATATCCGCATTGTCTATCCGATTGACGGAGTCTAAAAGCAAGGGGGCGCCCGGTTTCATTTTTCGTGAAATATAAACACTGGAAAGTGCGCTTGACGTGGAGTTGATATAAGGCATGGGCCAACCGAATACCCAAGTCAGTCTGCCATATTCCATACCCCTGCCTCTTTCCGGATCTCCGTTATATTTCCAACTGACCGGACAGCGGAAAGGACTTTTGTTCTGATCCTTATCCGGATCCATTTTGCTGTATCCGGTTTTGTAGAACCAATTCATCCAGCTGACCGTTTCTTTGCTGTCACTGGGGTTCATTTTTCCATAAGGCATAAAGTCCTTGTGATCGGTTGCATACATGGAAAAATACACGCCCATCTGTTTCAAATTGCTGAGGCAGTTTGAGGATTTTGCTGTATCCTTCACTTTGCTTAATGCCGGTAATAACATCCCGGCAAGGACTGCGATGATGGCAATTACCACCAACAGTTCAATCAGAGTAAATCTTTTCCTGCTCATAACGTTGTTCTCCTGTCGAAGTTATATATTATAAATACACGCCGATTTTTCTTTGCAAATAAGGCTTCTGCCAATTGCTGCCGGGTACACTGATTGCTTTCTTATAGTATTCCATAGCCAGTTTACCATCATGAAGCGACAGATAATAGATAAGGCTGATCTGTCCATAGCATGTCGCAATCTGATTCGGACGCAGTCCTTTGATTTTGACGGTTTCTTCCATGAGTTCGACAGCTTCTTTATACTTTCTCATTTTGTTGAGATAAGCAAATTGAACGGATTTGACCTGATATCGTTGCTGTACATTGGCACAAGGTAAAGCCAAAAGTTTGTTCAAGGCTTTTTCTGCTTCTGCTTTTTTATTGTTTTGCAAATAGAACAGAATCAATTCGCAGTAAACGGTGATTTTCCGTTTGGAACCGGGAATGTTCAGGGCGGAGTGATAAAGATTTTTTGCAGATCCGTAATTCTTTTTGTGGGCTGCGGCAGCCGCTCTGCCCAAATACAGATAAACTTCCAGATCGGTGATACGTTCATTTTTTGCGCGCGTTTTCAGAATATCCAAACCTTTTTGTGCGTCATCAAACCGTTTGAGCCGGATATTTTTTGAAACCTGTGCATCATAAACGCCAAGAATCTTTTTCCGGATTTCCGCCTGACTTTCCACATTCTGAAATTCCGGTCTCTTTGCAGCATCTTCCCACACTTTTACGGCATTGAAATATTGCGCCATGGCAATATAGGTATCCGCCATATTCTGGCAGGAAGTCATAAGCATGTTACGGGATTGCATTTTATCCGGATTGGGAATTTCCGCCACCTGTTTGAAACATGCAAGGGCAGCAGTGTAATCTTTGAGTTGACACAGGACCAGCCCGCATTTGTTCAGCACATCCTGCGCCTGCGTTCCCGTCCGGTGGAGAGTCAGAGATTTCTGATATGCTTCAACGGCATCATCATATTTTTTCTGACCAGCTTTGCAGTCGGCAATGGCTGCCCAGTCTGCCGCTTTCTGTTCTTTTGATGTCGTCTTGAGAGTTTTACCGGTTGCGGAACAATTCTTCGCACGGATCGCTTTATTGGAGTCGTTGACTGCCGGTCCGGGGGTACGGCAAGCCGTCAACGCAACTGCACAGAAAAGAGTTACAGTAATGACTCGTTTCATAAGTTATACATTCTCCTGATAAAACAATGGAACGTAATCCGTTCTGTTCTTCATCGGAACGGCACCTGTTGAAGTCAAGTGCGCGTTCCGGTGAAAGAATC
The DNA here is from genome assembly GCA_017503545.1 of Lentisphaeria bacterium. Lineage (GTDB taxonomy): Bacteria > Verrucomicrobiota > Lentisphaeria > Victivallales > UBA1829 > RGIG8244. The sequence continues at coordinate 8,625 of JAFVSW010000231.1, forward strand.
ATAAAATACGTTTTCAAGCGGAATTCGTTTATTACAATCCGAGTTTCTTTTTCAGATATGCGTTTTTCCAGTATCCACGGGGAACTGCGGTGGCTTTTTTGTAATATTCGATTGCTTTTTCGTTGTTCTTGAGCCCATTGAAATATACTCCGCTGATCAGACCGTAACAGTTTGCGAGGCGGTAATGAGGAAGGTCTTTGATTTTTGCCGTTTCTTCCATGACCTTGATTGCATCGTTATATTTCTTTGTGACGTTGAGATAACGGAAAGTCCAGAAGTTGATCAGATATTGTTCTTCCGGTGTTGTGAAAGGCAATGCCTGAAGTTCCTTCAGAGCCTTTTCTGCTTTGTCATGTTTTCTATGAATCAGACTGTACTGGATCAGGTGGCCGTATGCGCCGAATTTCAAAGACGGTGTGGCGATTTTGATGGCGGTATTGTAATATTCTTCCGCCTTTTTGTAATCCCGTTTTCTTGCGGCAAATGCGGCTTTGCCACTCAGCAGATACATTTGCAGGCTGATGATGCGGTTGTCATTCACGATCTTTTTCACTTCGTCCATGCCCTTCTGTGCTTCGTCGAAGCGTTTGAGGCGGACCGCTTCCCGGATCTGCGTATCATAAATTTTGAAAATGGCTTTCTGGATTTCAGCCTGCTGTCTTGCACTTTTGAATTCCGGCTTTTTTGCCATATCATTCAACTGCTGAATCGCATTTTTATGCTGTTTCATTGCAACGTAGGCATTGGCAATATTCAAGTAAGACTGGAATGCGATTGCTGTTGCGCGGCGTTTGTCTTTACAGGGGATGGTGGGGACCTGTTTGAAACATTCGATGGCAGAGGTGAAATCTTTGATGCGGACCAGAAGCATACCGCATTTGTTCATGACTTCCTGTGCCTGATTGCCTGTGGGGCGGAGTTCAAGAGATTTCTGATAGGCTTCAATCGCATCTTCATATTTTTTCTGAGCGTCTTTGTAACGTGCGATTGTATTCCAGGCTTCCGCTTTCTGATCGTTTGTCGCTTTCTTATCATCAATGATCATCATGATCATTTTTTCCGCATTCTTCCAGTCCTTCTGCATTTTATACAATTCACCATGACGGTTGAGAACCAGAACCCGTTCGGTGGGATTGACCGAAAGTTTGTATCCTTCGGTCAAGGCTTTATGGGCTTCTGCATAATTCTTTGCGCGGAGTGCCTTGTTGGATGCTTCAATCGCCTGTTTGGGGTCTTCGTAAGCGGTCAATGCAGTGGCACAGAGAAACAATGCCGGCAACAGGTGGAATGTTTTGATGTTCATACGGAAAATTTCCTTTCTGTTGAAATTTGTTTTTGCTTTATTCGCTAATATATTGTACTAAAACAATAATTGCAAACCGGAAGTCACATGTTGAAATGTATATGTCACAAAAGAGTAAATATAAAAAAGATTCTGCAATCAATTATCTTGAATTTTATATCAACGACAGTTTCATGGCGCAAACCGTCGATGAAATCATAATTTTACGCGCGGAAATGTGTTTCCCGGTATTGTTTGGGAGACAGTTTCATGTGCTTGCTGCAGAATTTGGAAAAATAAAATTCGCTGGAAAAACCTAACTTTTCGGCTATTTCCTTGATGCTTCTTTCCTCATTTTCCAACAGCAGCATTTTGGTTTCCGTGATCAGCAGATCCGTCAGAAACTTTTTGGGAGTGATCCCCGTCATTCTTGTGAATGTCCGGGTAAAATATTCCCGGCTGAATGTGCGGACTGCCGCCAGATCTTCCACGGTGATCCGTGCCAGTTTCTTTTTGCCGGAATGGATAAAATTCAATTCCGGCAGGAAAGAGGAAAACTTGCTGACCGGGTTCCATTCCTGTTCTGTCATCCGTTGCATCAAGGCACTGGAAAACTCAAAGAGAAGTGCATAAAGCATTGCTGCGGAGAGGTGAACATTTTTGCAATCGTAAGCACTCTTTCCGAATTTCATCCAATGTTCACCGGGCAGCTCATAAATATTTTTAACGGCTGAAAATACATCGATCCCGGCATGGACTTCCAATGAAAACTGGGCAGAAATAAAAACAAGATTTTCATCCAGCCGGAGCCGGACCGGGTAATTCAATGGAATAAAATAGGCGTGGCCGGGCGTCAATGTAAAATGTGTATTATCATCTTCCAGATAACATTCCGCACCGGAAGGATTGCTGAGCGGAATAAAGCAGCGGTTGAATGGAATGGCTTCCGTTTGTCCATCCGCTTCCGGCCAACAGCCATGGGCAAAACGGCGGACATGGAGTCGATACTGATCCATACAACGCGCTACATTATATCGGTTTACAGCAAGCATTTTTTATTGTTTCCAATGGATTATTTCAGGCGGGGCGGCAAAGCAAAATCAGCTTCGGTGAAGCCGTATTCTGTCAGGCATTTCATGGCATCGTAAATGGTGACTTCGCCATCGAGAGGATATTTTGCGCCATGGAGGTCGCTGCCATAAGTGAATTTCACACCTTTATCCCGCCATTCTGCGAGTTTTTCAATGGTATAACGGGCGATTTTACCTTCAAATCTTCTGCTGCAAATGGTGCCGAAATTCAATTCCGCCAGTTTGTTGTGGGTGAGCAGCAGATGAGCCAGTTCATCCCAGTATTCCTGCGGAATCTTTTCAAAGGCATCCACCCGATAATCTGCCGGGTCGTGCGTGACAATGTTGTAGCCGCTCCAGAAACCGAGTCCATCCCACGGATGCGCCAGCACGTCTACAAGTTCGTGTTTGACAAGGTAGCAATGCTGATTGAAATAATCGTCAATCATGGTAGGAATGGTCTGTTCGGTATAATTGGGCTTATGAACGCCGCCGATCACATATTCGATTCCCAGACGGTCAATATCTTCCTGCGTCAAATCCACCATCAGCGGACCGTTGGCGGGACCGCCGTACATGATCCCGTCGATGGGAGTCATAGTCTGGAATTTTTTTCCATTAACTTCACAAGTAAAGCAGGACGCGTAGTCCCGTTTTGCGATTTTTTCACATTCCCATTGTGTTGCGCAAGAGACTTCGATCCCGAAATGGAAACCGGGAACCGGACCGTATTCCAGAAATTCCTTCCGCGCGATTTCAATATCGGGCATATTGAATTTTGTGTGCAGGTGATCGGAAATACCGAAATGTTTAATCCCTGCGGCCTGACATCCTTTGACGATTGCATCGATCTGTGCGCATGCGCTATCGCAGGAACAGTGGGTGTGGAGGTGTAAATCCTGTTGAAGTTGCATATTAAAATCTCCAAATCCTGAGTTTACGGGTTTAATTTTTTTTGAAAACTTCTCCGCTTAATATATTCGTCGTTGAATGTTTTTCAAGCCGGGAAAACTTAATACAGTCCAATAAAAAATTTTTCTGTGATTAACAGAAAAAAATATAATATACGATATAACTTTTGCAATGAAAATGTCACAAAACAATATGATAATATCACAAAAGTGTATCAAGAAAAAAATACGTGATATATTCGGGAAAAACTTGCAATTTTTTTGAAATCATGCTACATTATATATTTTATACATTGTAGTACAATCAACAGGAAAGATAATACGATGAAAGCACTTGAATTGATCAATTCCATTCCCGTGATCTGGAGAACCATATTTCTCCTGGTTTGTTCCAATTGTTTTATGACATTTGCCTGGTATGCCCATCTGAAAAATATGTCCGGCAAACCCTGGTTTATTGCCGCATTGCTCAGCTGGGGTGTGGCACTCTTTGAATATCTGCTGCAAGTTCCGGCGAACCGGATGGGGTATGGCGCACTGACGCTGCCCCAATTGAAGATTTTGCAGGAAGTGATTTCTCTTTCCGTCTTTGTTCCGTTCTCTCTGTTGTATATGAAACAGGGTTTGAAACTGGATTTTCTCTGGGCTGCCTTGTGTCTTTGCGGTGCCGTATACTTTATGTTCCGTCACCCGTGATTGTGTCAGAGATGTCTTGAAGTGTGACAATGTGTCACTTGTTTCTAATTTTTAATAGTTTTTTATCTGTTTGTGCGTCAAGTTGTTAAATAAAACTTGACGTATTGGCATGTTAAATGCTTGCAAATATAATGATAATTTATTTTACACAACACACAACTTTATGAAAGGTAAATTGAGTTATGCCGACTTACGGATATGTCTGTACCGAATGTGGTCACGAATTTGAAGAATTTCAATCTATTTCTGCGGATCCGCTGAAAACCTGCCCGGAATGTAAAAAAGAAACTCTGCGCCGCCGTATCGGGACTGGTGCCGGAGTTATTTTCAAAGGCGGCGGATTCTATTGCACAGACTACAAGGGTAAAAATGCGTCATCCGGCCCGACAGCCAAGAAATCCTGTTCCTGCGGTTGCAGCGGCAATCACGGTTCAAAATCGGAATAATCATAACGAGGAGGAAGTTTGAACATGGCGGAAGAAAAAATGCAATTCAAGGCAGAGATCCAGCAGCTTTTGAGCATGATGATCCACTCTGTCTATTCCAATAACGAGATTTTTGTCCGTGAGCTTGCTGCCAATGCAGCGGATGCCATTGATAAAGCCCGTTTTGAATCTTTGACCGATGCATCCAAAGTCCGTGACTGGGAAATCCGTTTTACGGCGGATAAAGATGCAAAAACACTGGCGATTACTGACAATGGTATCGGTATGAGCCGGGAAGAATTGATCAAAAATATTGGTACAATCGCTTATTCCGGCACAAAAGCATTTATGGCTGCCATGGAAAAAGCCAAAGAGGAAGGCAAGGCTGCCACTCCGGAACTGATCGGTCAGTTCGGGGTCGGGTTTTATTCCGCATTCATGGCGGCGGATAAAGTCCGTATTGATACCCGTAAGGCAGGGGAGGACAAGGCATGGAGCTGGACCTCTGACGGTCTCGGTGAATTTACCATTGACGAAAGTGATAAAGCGGAGATCGGTACCACGATCACCATGTATCTGAAAGATGATTTTGCAGAATATCTGGATTACTGGCGTATTTCTTCTGTGATCCGGAAATATTCTGATTACATTGAATATCCGATCCGTATGAAACACACGGTTAAGAACGGGGATGTGGAAACAGAAGAAGATTCCACGCTCAACTCCATGAAAGCGATTTGGCTGCGGAATGAAAGCGATGTCAAGGAAGAAGAATACGATGCTTTCTATCAGCATGTATCCATGGATTACGGCAAACCGGCACGGCGTATTCTGTTCAATGCAGAAGGTGTGACGGAATTCAAATCTCTGCTGTTCTTCTCCGGTCACATGCCGTTCCAGTTCCGTTTCGGCGAAAAGACGAACAAAGGTGTACATTTGTATGTCCGCCGGGTATTCATTACGGATAATTGCCCCGGACTTCTCCCGGAATACATGGGCTTTGTCTCCGGCGTTGTGGATTCCAGCGATCTTCCGTTGAATGTTTCCCGTGAAACCTTGCAGGATAATCCCATGATCGCCCGGATCAACAAATCACTGACCCATCGTATTTTCAGTGAACTTTCCAAGATGATGGATAAAGACCGGGAAAATTATGAAGTATTCTACCGTGAATTCTCCCGTATGCTGAAAGAAGGGGTTCATATGGATTATGCCAACCGCAGCAAACTCCAGGATCTGCTTCTTTTTGAATCCATGAACAATCCTGCCGGGAAACTGATTTCCCTCAAGGAATATTCCGATGCGATGCCCGCAACTCAGAAAGCCATCTATTACATCAGCGGCGATTCCCGTGATGCCCTGGAACAGTCTCCCCAGTTGGAAATGTTGCGGAAACAGGGATACGATGTATTGTTCCTTTTGGAACCGGTGGACGAATTTGTGCTTGGTGATCTTGGTAAATATGCAGAAAAAGACCTTGCCAGTGTCTCGAAAGGCGATGTAAAGTTTGATGAAGTCGTCCAGAAAGAATTGGATGAAAAAACAAAGAAAGCCGGCGAAGAAAGCAAAGACCTGGTGGAATATCTGAAGAAGACATTGGAAGACCGGGTGAAAGATGTCCGCTTTACCGGACGCCTTACCGAAAGTCCCTGCTGTCTTGTCAGTGATGCCAACGACCCGACTTTGAATATGCAGCGTTTGATGCGTGCAATGGATAAAAATGCTCCGGTCGTGAAACGTATTCTTGAATTGAATATGGATAATTCCCTGATCAAGGCGATGAAACGTCTGCACGAACGTAACGCGGAAGACCCGGCATTGAAGGAATATGCGGAAATGCTGTACGATCAGGCCGTTGTTGCGGAAGGCGGCGAACTCCGAGATCCGGTAAAATTTGCAAAACGCACAGCCTCTCTCATGGCGGCTGCCATTGAAAAAGAATTGAGCGCAGACTGATGCCTGTTTCTACAAAACTGTATGATTTGCTTGAAATTTCTCCGGATGCAACAGATGCTGATATCAAGAAAGCGTATCGCCGTCTTGCGGTAAAATATCATCCCGATAAGAATCCGGGTAATGCGGAAGCCGGGGAAAAGTTCAAAGAAATCGCCAAAGCATACGAAGTCCTCAGCGATTCCGAAAAACGCGCCAGATACGATCAATTCGGGGAAGATGCGGTAAACGGATCGAGCCAGGGCGGTGGATTCGGCGGCGGAAATCCCTTTGACATCTTCAATCAGTTCTTCGGCGGTGGCGGCGGCGGATTCGAATCGTTTTTCGGCGGTGGACGCCGTGATCCGAATGCACCGGAAGATGGAAACGATTTGCGGTATAATCTGGAAATCGACTTTATGGATGCTGTCCGCGGCAAAACTAGAACCATCGAATTTATGCGTATGGATAATTGTACGGAATGTCATGGTTCCGGATGTGCGCCCGGTTCTTCCAAAGTAACATGCCGCCGTTGCGGCGGTTCCGGTCAGGTGGGTGTTTCCCAGGGCTTTTTCACCATGATGCACGAGTGTCCTGTTTGCCATGGTGCCGGACAGATGGTGGAAAAACCGTGTCCGAAATGTAATGGTGCCGGACAGAAAAAAGTGCGTCGCAAAGTGGAAGTCAATATTCCCCCCGGCGTGGATACGGGGACCCGTATGCGTGTTACCGGGGAAGGGGAACCCGGGTTGCGCGGTGGCGTAAATGGTGACTTGTATGTGGTGTTGCATGTGCGGGACAGCGAATTTTTCCAGCGCGAAGGGGATGATATCCATTGTGAAGTGCCGATCGCATTCCACGTTGCGGCTTTGGGCGGACAGGTGGAAGTGCCGACCGTGCATGGTCCTGTGACAGTTGATGTTGCACCCGGGACGCAGACCGGAGATACCAAAGTGGTATCCGGCAAAGGAATGCCTTCTCTGCGCCGCAGAGGATCATTCGGGAGTCATCACATCCGTTTCTTTGTAGAAGTGCCGAAGAAACTGACAGTGGAACAGAAAACGTTGTTGGAAAAATATGCGGAAACGTTCAAAAATTCTCAACAGGCTGGCGCACAGCCGGTACAGGAGAATTTCTTCCGGCGTATCGGGCAATTCATGCAGAAAATGATGGGGATGTTTTTCTGATTCAGAAATCAATATTTCAGTGGGAATGAACTGATATGAGACGTGCAGAGATAAAAGATGGAAAAATCCTGATTGATGGTCAGGCGCAGCAAATTATTTCCGGTGCAATTCATTATTTCCGTGTTCATCCGGCATTATGGGATGACCGTTTGGATAAAGCGGTTGCATTCGGATTGAATACGATCGAAACGTATATTCCGTGGAATCTGCACGAACCGCATCCCGGCGAATATTGTTTTTCCGGACTTGCGGATCTGGAATCTTTTATTGAAAAAGTTCAAAATCATGGTTTGTACCTGATTCTCCGTCCCGGTCCGTACATTTGTGCTGAGTGGGATAATGGCGGTTTTCCGGGATGGCTGATGGCGATTCCCGGTATGCAGTTGCGCCGTATGAATCAGCCTTATCTGGATGCTGTAACACGTTATTATGATGTTTTGCTGCCCAAGTTGGAAAAATGGATGTATCCCAATGGCGGCCCGGTCATCATGATGCAGGTGGAAAATGAATACGGCTCCTTTGGTCATGACAAAGAATATTTGAAATATATCAGTGATCTTTACTGCAAACACAATCTGAATGTTCCCCAGTTTACCTCGGATGGCGCATACGGACATTACATTCTCGGTGGTATTCTGCCTGGTGCAATGGCAGCAATGAATTTCGGATCCCGTTCCGAAGAAGCGTTCCGCAATGCCCGGCGTATCCGTCCGGAAGGTCCGGATTTCTGCATGGAATTCTGGAATGGCTGGTTTGATCATTGGGGGGAACCGCATCATAAACATGATGAAGCACAAATGGAATCGGTCGCAAAGGAATTGGAATCCATGCTTTCTTCCGGTGCCAATGTGAATTTCTATATGTTCCACGGTGGCACCAATTTTGGATTTTACAATGGAGCCAATGGCAATTTCGGCAATCAATACAATCCGACTGTGACCAGTTACGATTACGACTGTCCGTTGTGTGAATATGGCGATCCTACTCCCAAATATTATAAATTCCGGGATGTGATTGCAAAATGTACCGGAAAAAAACTGGATTCTGTGGTCAAGCCGGTCAAGAAGATCTGCCCGGCGGATGTTGAATTGAAAGAAAGTGCAGCGGTGCTGGATAATTTAGAGGTCCTTGCCGCTGTATCCGGTAATGAATGGACACCGCCCACGATGGAACAGATCGGGGAAAATTTTGGTTTTATTCATTATTCGACACGGCTCGATGGTCCGTTTTTACCGGTAAGTGTGTGCGGATATCAGGAATGTTTGCGTTTGATTGAAGTGAATGACTTTGCCCAGGTCTGGCTGGATGGAACATATCTTGGCAACCGTTGGCGTGATGAAGGGATGAACGAGTTCAAATTGCCGGAAATTCCGCCGGAAGGAGCCAGATTGGATATTCTGGTTGAAAATTGCGGGCGTATCAACTATGGTCCGCAAGTCGGCAGAGATTTCAAAGGCATTCTCAATGGTGTCGCGCTGGAAATGCAATACCGGTTCGGTTGGGATTATAATATGCTGCCGATGAGTGAATTGTCCGGTTTGAAATACAATGCTTTTGCCGATCAGCCTGCGGTGTTCCATCGCGGATATTTTGATGTGGATGAGGTTGGAGAGGCATTCCTGCGCCGTCCCGGTGTCAAAGGTCTTGTTTGGGTAAACGGCTTCAATCTCGGTCGATATTGGGAGAAAGGCCCGGTGGAAACGTTGTACATCCCGTCTCCGGTTTTGAAGAAAGGGCGGAATGAGATTATTGTGTTGGAATTGGAAAAACTCCATTCTGCCACATTGACATTTTCTCCGGAACATTTGTTGGGATAAAATAAAAAAAAATCAGCAGAGAAAGCGGGAATAGCGTGTTATGAAACGGAAAGACAGAGATCATATTTCTTTAGATAAAATTGCTGCAGAATGTGGCGTTTCTCCCATGACGGTCAGCCGTGCATTGCGCCAATTGCCCTCTGTTTCCGCCAATACCCGGGAGCGTATTTTGAAGGCGGCGGCAGAATTGGGCTATTTGCCTACGTTGCGTGCCGGACGCAAACCGGAATTGAGAGGGGAGGTACACAGTCGTCCAGTTCAATTGATCATTCGTGAAACAGACGGGCATATTGTGCGTTTTCATGCAGAATTGCTGATTGAATTGGTGCGTTTGCTTGCTGAAAAAAATTATGAGTGTATTGTCCGTGTGGTCAACGGGGATTATGAAGAATTTATCCGGGTGTTAAATCTTGCCGGAAAATGTGATGCTGCGGCGACTCTGCTTGTCGGTGCATTCCCGGAAAAAGAATTGCGCTCTCTGCTGCGTACCATTCCCGGTGCGATCCTTCTGGATGATCCGGGGAACAGTGTGGCGGATTGTCTGTACAGCATTTTTTCCTTTGATAACGTGCAGGCGGCTTCTCTGGCGGTCAATCACCTTTTGAAATGCAAACGGAAACGGATCTTGCTTGTGACCGGTCCGGCAGATCATTTTTTCTCTGCAGAAGTGGAACGGGGATACCGGAGTGCATTGGAAATTGCCGGTATTGCATTTGATCCTGAATTGATCGTGCATACAGACTTTACGGTTTCCGATGCTGTGAACAAGGTCAGTGCGCTGTTGGATCAGGGGATACAATTTGATGGTGTATTTACCAATGATGAAATGGCAGGCGGTGTGTATCGTGCTTTACTCAGCCGGAAACGCCGTATTCCGGAAGATGTTGCGGTTTGCGGTTGTGATGGATTGCCAATCGGGGAACAGTTGTATCCGACGCTGACAACGGTTGTTTTGGATTACCGTCAACTTGCTGCCCGGGTGATTGATGAGATCACATCGGGCAACAATAACGGCATATCTTTGCATTTACGTCTTTTGCCGACGATTCTGCAGCGGGAAAGTTCACTCTAACCATTCCGGATGGCGATTGCGGACGAACAGCAGATCATAATATTTCATCGGCAGTTCCCGTTCTATCAGTTTCTTAGTGTGTTCGATTTTCCATTGACACTGTTCCATGCTGATTCCGTGACGGTAGATCCAGGAAAATGCCATTTCCGGATATGCTTCCAGTAATGTCATTGCTGTTTCTGTGTTCGCCAATTCCTGTTTTGCGATATCCTGCATGTTTTTAATTTTTTCAAGTGCCTGTTCCGGAGTATAGGATTCCAGATGGAAGGATTCCCGGAGTTTGTAAAATTCCGTCATGTTGATCCCCGTTCGGATGAAACACAAAAACATCCGGCAAAGGGCTCCATGGAATCCGGCATTGGCAGGCATGAGATCACACCCTTTTGCCATATGAAATTCCATTTTCCGCAACGCATACAGCATTGCTTTTACACCGAAGGGTTCGGCAAATTGCAAATTCGTCATCCAGGTGGCGCGGTTGACATGCCGGTTCTGGAAAATCGCCGGGACTTCACGCGGTTCGGTCAGGAACAGCGGCTGAGCAGGGCCGATAAAGAACGGACCTTTGAAATATCCGGCACTGTTTCTGGAAAACGGATGAAAATCCATCGCACGGTCAAATTGTTTCCATGCGGCTACTGCTTTTGCACTATTGGCTTTTCCAAATTCCCGGATCGCCATCTTTTTGATCAGATCCGCACCTTCTCCCATTGATGTATAACCGGCAGCTTTCTGTGCAAGCCCTTCGTTATAACCGATAAATTTCCAGTTAAACAATGCGCCGGTGGCAGATGTCATTACGCCATCATATTTCCGCTGCCACCGTGTCATAGCCGGAACATAAGCAAGGGAACAGAATTCCAACGGCGCCCCGCTTTCCAGTTTTGCCATGAATGGATTGCCGTTATTCCCTGCCGTCTTCTGTTGTTCGGAATAGGGGCGGGAAGGGCCGGTACAACTTAACGAGTAATCAAAATACGTTCCCCGGACCCCGGCGATGGAGAATTCATCCCCGGTATCAAAATTTGCCATGACGGTACAATCAGAGGAAAGAAGGGAGATAAATTTTTCTGCACAGATATCGGTCCAGGCGAATATCCCGTAATTCCAGACGATAAATTTTGCTTCCGGAGCAGTTTCCCGTACAGCCGCCGCCATGGTGTTGAACATGGTTGCCGTTTCTTTCTCAATATCTTTGGTTGCACAGATGGGGCATGTGCCCGGCTGATTTGCAGTATGACAATGGAGCCATCCTTCGCAACCGGAAATGGCAATGATGCCGCCGAGCGCAGGAACACCGGAAAAAAGATTCCGCATTTGTTCTGCATAAAACGCATGTACTTCCGGCTGAGAGGAACAGAGAATATACCAGTTGTCTGTATTGATGAAACGGCTGCCGCGCAAGTCTTTTCTGCGGGCAAAGACGGGGTGATCCCCGGATATGGGGTGAAGATACAGGGAAAGATAAACATCCAATCCGCATTTTTCCGCCAGTTCGGTCAATTTCCGCAAATCCTCTTTATTCTTTTCCGCATCCGGATTTGTAAATTCCGGCAGAAGATCGGATTGACAGAACAATGTCATATCCACATTGATATGGAATCCGGTATATCCGGCGGCGGCAATCCGGCGCAAATATTGTTCCGGATAAGCCACAGGCCAATTTAATGTGTTGGTTTTGTCCTGTTTGAATGCAGGGTGAGTCAAAGCCGTTTCCAGTGAATCTGCGGAAGTCCATTCGCCTTTTTCCAGGAATGGTGCTTTCCGCAGATCCAATCTTGCGGCAATCCGGCGGAGAGCCCGTGCTGCTCCGGCAGGTGTTTCTGCTTCGATCCGGATTTCCCCGGCAAGAATGGAAAGTTTATATTGCCGGGATTTTCCATTATCCCGGGCAGTTGAAATGTTCAATTGAATTTCCGGTCCGGTAAAGTCTGCCGCCATCCGGTTCAAATCTTCACAGGCAGTAAGAATAGGGGCTGCCTTGGAGTCCGTATTCAAACGGAACGATGCGGCTTGAATTTCGTTTTTCCGTTTCCGTGCAGCAGGATCAGGGACGATTGCTGAAACGGGCGAGGTCAAACGGTCATACATAATATTGCCGCCGGGAACATTATTCAAATCCAACATGTTCAACTGCTCCTTGATTGTGTTATTGTCCGATTTTCAAAAGCCAGCTTTGAACATCGGTTGATTCCAACTCGATCTTATC
>JAFVSW010000232.1 GCA_017503545.1 Lentisphaeria bacterium
GCCTTATAAAGACGTTTTGTCGTTTCCAGATAATGAGGTAATTCCAATTTACTGTTGTGATAGGTGTGGTAAATCTCATCTCCAACTGTCCAGTCATCAATATCCTTACCGAACCGTTTCATCAACATGTGGTAATACTGTTCATAACCGTCATAATATTCCTTATCATAAGGATCCAATCCCTTATCCAGTGCACTGTCGATTTTCTCACGGATGTGAATGGGTTGCCGCGGATATTTCCGGTTGATGTTCTGGCTGTTCACAAAACATACGATCGGGCGGAAACCATGTGCTTTGTATTCTTTGATCTGTTTTTCCCGTTTGACGACTTCTTTTTCGCAGAGACCGTCAACTTTGTCCTGCAGGAGTCTCCTTTCAAATTGCAGGTAAAAAGAACCGTTCCCCATACGGATCTGCCGTTCCAGTGAACCGGCATTTTTTGCATTGAAAAACGGGTCACGTTTTCCCTGGATTTTTTCCACTACAACACCGGAGGAAAGAACATTGTCAAGGGATCTTCCATCGCGGATGATTTCTGCTTTGATGGCGAACCAGCCACGGTATTTACCGAGATCAGGAACGACAAAAGGGATTTTTACCGGCGGAACTTTGTAATATTTGCTTTTTTTTGCCGGAACTTTGGGATTGTCGGGGAGGATCAATGTCTGTTCGCCGGATTTCAGCAGTTCCCGGTCGAATCCCTCGATCCGCCATTTCAGGATCGTTTTTGCTCCGGGTGTTTTGATATCTTTCACTTCAATATCATATTGCATTTTTTCGCCGGGATACCAGATGCCATTATGTTCTGCGCGTGGAACACCGCGGAGCATTGTGATTTCCTTTTTTACTGTTTCTGCTTTTTCCGGAGCTTTTTTAGGACCGAAATACACGTTATCGACCCAAGTTGTACCATTGGGGTTTTTATAGCCGTGGATCCCCAGGATCACTTGTGCTTCACCGCAATTTTCCGGTACTTGAAAATCCTTTGTGAAAAAGGTCCATTTTTCCTGTATTTTATTCCAGGGGGTGCTGACCTGCAGTCTTTTCTTTATTTTCGGAAAATGAAGCTGCAGAAAAAGTTGTCCCTTTGTTGTATTGGGATAACCGGCAGATTTTGTCCAGAAGGAAAGAGTGATCTCTTTTATGTCAACGGGCAGAGTTATTTTTTTGTAATAAACAAGATGACATGTTTTCTTGTCGGTATAATCCATACGCATGGAGTGCATCCCGCCATGTCCTTGTGAGACTGTTTTATCCCATTCCGGAACGAGCCACGATTTCCCGCCTCCCAATTTCCAATTCAATGTGTTCCATTCCTTGATCCCGTTTTCAAAACCGCTGTTTTCGATAAGATTCTGTGCGGTAACATTACCGGTAAGCAGTCCGGCTGCACACAATAAACCTAATGTCTTTACCATTTTCATTTTTCTGATATCCCTGTGTATTTATTTTAATTTTTATTGCCTTTGAATCCTACCAATACGTTATTTGCCAGATTGGCGTAAGTCGTGGATGCAATTACTTTTTGCTGCAATACTTTTTCCGTTATCGTTTCCACATGACCATCCAGCATGGCAATATTTGTTCTGCCATTATGCCGGCGGCGGGAGATATCTTTGCCATGTGGCTCTACTGCATACATTCCCGGTGTATCCGGCGTCGTTGTGTCATATCCGTCAGCCAGTTTTATTGCATTTTGTGCGGCATCCAGCAGCAATGCCATTTGCCCCGGCATTTTTGCCTGACTGAAAGTCCTGATTGCGGGAAGTGCGGTATACGGTTCGCCTCCCACGTTAAACTTCGGCATCCCGTATTGTACATAAGTAAAAGCGGATACAAGTTTTGTTGATGCCGGGCATTTCATGATCCCTTTCATATAGACTACCGGCACCATTGAGTTCCGGTAAGCTGTTACTTCAATATTTACATGATCAAGATTTATGCCGATGTAAGGTGCAATGAACATATTCCAGCTTTTATAGTCAGGCCCCATCATATCCTTGTCAGTCCGTGCGGAGCTGCTTGTTGCTCCGGATTCTTTCGGCAGAATAAAATCTTTATGATCGTTGCCGTAAGAGATGATTCCCATGGCAAGTTGTTTGATGTTACCGGAACATGTGGCAATTTTTGAAGTGTCTTTGACACGCCCCAGTGCGGGCAGCAGCATTGCCGCGAGGATGGCGATGATCGCAATTACGACTAAAAGTTCGATCAAGGTGAAGCAGTACTGCTTCACCTGCCCACGGGCAGGTGATAAAAAATTCCTCTTTATATTATCTGTTTTCAGTCTATACCGAACAAAATTACCGCAGAGATGTGTCATAATTACCAACAGTTCGATCAGTGTGAATCTTGATGTCTTTTGCATTTCCGTTACTCCTTTATTTTTACAGTTGATATTTTTTATTGAAGATCTGTTGCTGTCCCGTCAAACCAGTCGATATATTCTTTCAGAAAACTGATAAGATGTTTGTGGCTTTGACAACTGAAATAGGCTGCCTGCGGAATAATGATCCCATCCAATGTGCCATCAAATGTGTGTTCACAAATCGTTTCCAAACTGACTTTGAACAATTCCAATGGCATTGGATACATACATTCCGTTACATGGAATCCGTATGAGCCGAAGTCATGAATGTAGATCCCCTGCAGTATCTTTTTATCCGGTCCTGTAATATCACGCAGAATTCGGATATCTTCCTTATGGCATCGCCAATAATCCAGAGAGGGAACCCATCTCCACCGGGAGAAAATATCCACATACTTTACCGCCTGTTTATATGGTTCCTGATCAAAATGGGAGTAAGTTACGATTGCGATTTTCAGTTCCGGGTTGATCTCTTTCACTTTATCATGGATCTTTTCAATGATATCACCTCCGTTAGTCGGTCCATAATCATCAAAATGGATCCCCTTGATGTTTTTGTATTGGAGTGAGAGCCTGGCTGCCCGGATCGCACTTTCCAGATAATTGTCATGCTCCAGTGTACAGAATACTTCATCTATATTTTTAAGCCGGTCCATTTGAAACGGAGTCAAACGGTTATCAATACAATTCTCCAGAATTTCCCTGTCCCAGGTTGCAAAGTTTTTTTCGATATGTTCCCTGCTGAACATGCTGTTGTTATAGAATGCTTTTTTTGCACCGATATATGCCGCCTGTGTCTCCAAACTGCAACGGGATTTTTCAAATGTGAATGGTGCCGCAGAGGGGACTCTATCCAACACGTATCCCCAAGCCCAAATTCGATCTTTCAAGAAGCCCATGACATTTCCTTTCTGTTATAACATTACTTTTTTATTGTTCGAGAAAATTTGTTTCTTCAAAAAACTCTGCAAGATAGGGGAATTCATATTTCCCCTGAATGTTGATATTGCCTACATTTGCGGATAACAGCCGATCCACCATTTTTTTGAATTCTGCCTTCTGGGGACGATGCAATATTCTGGTATGGGGCGGTAATCCGGAATAACGGAGAAATTCACTTACATTGCAAATCATCCGCACCCCATGTGGAATTCCGGTTTCCTGATAAAAGTCGGGGAATGTTGATTGCATGGAATATAAATTGCTGTCAAAGATCAAACCGTCGAACCGATACGTGTTGTACAATTCTTTTAACAGCTGCAATGTTTGCGGGAACGGCATTTCTGCATCATAAAGGAAATAAAAATTTTCATTACATTCCAATCCGGCATCAGAGTGCGCATTGAAAAAACTTGCTTTCCCGTATTTTGAAATATCGGTTTGCTGTCTGCCGAAATACAATATTTTTTCGGCACCATCTTTTTTCAACTGCATTACGGCGTCTCCCAGACAATTCCAGTACGGACCCCAGTAAAGATGATAACAGTCCAAATCGGTATTTTCAAAAAAATTGAATTCCCGATCCGTGACATAACCGAGACGGCATTTACATTTTTTCAGGATGGAATAGATTTCTATTGCCCAACTGCCATTGAAAATCACTATGTCGCCTTCCCGCAGATGATTGAATTGCCGGAGATTGAGGTTATTCGGATTATTATCTTTTGTGATCGGTAAGGTTACAGCGTATGTCCCATGTTCAACTGCGGCGCGGACACACCCCTGGATCATCTGTTGAATCAGGTAAGAGGAGTAAAAGCCGCTTGCTGTGTAGTAATCCGGACATGGTACCAAAATGTAAACCGGATCTCCTGCCGTTCCGCTTTTTGTGCTTGAATCTCGAAGAAATGTTCCACGATTGGTTCGCTCAATGATCCCTTCTTCTTCCAGTCGGCTCAAGGTTGACCGCAAAGAACGCCGGGCAACGCCGATCATTGACGCAAGTTGCGTTTCGGATGGCAGTTTGTCTCCCGGTTTGCAGTTGTCCCGGATCATTTTCATCATCCGGGAATAAATCATGTTCTGTTTAGATGGCAACGGCATAAATTTATCCTCAAAAAGTTTATTCTGATGGAATATATTTTGCGGTACACAATAATGTCAAGACCTTTTTTGAAAAAAGTCGGATTTTTTTTCTTTATGATAACTGAGAAAGTAAACGCACACTCGGATATGGCGTGCTTTGCATTCAGTATTACAAAAACAGAAATGAGCATTCAGTATGAGAGGTAATTTCAAAAGTCCGGCAAATTTTGACTGAAAAAAGATTGTTGAAGAGATGGAAATGGTAGTTTGTTCCGGCGTCGCCTTACGGCTATGCCGTGACAAGGCGTGGGAAATAACCATCCACCTTCGCCAAGGCTGCGGCGGACAAGCCACAAACGCTCCGTTTTCAGATCTCAACAAGAGTTTTCAGGCATTTTTGAAGACTTTTGAAATTGCCTCCTCTATTCAAATATGACGGAAACACCCGTTTTTTGAAAAATTATGGGATATCTGTGTTTTTTTTACGCAAATTTTACGGGAATCTTTTTTCGGACTTGAAATGGTTTTTTCTGCGTGTTATATTATCCCGCTGTATTTTTTTTGTATATTGATGAGTTTTTCAACAGGATAGGATGTCAGGATATGAAAAACAGAAAAACAACGTTTGAAAATTGGTCCGCCGCAGATTCGGCAGAACTTTACGGTATCAATGAGTGGGGTGCCGGTTATTTCAGTGTCAATGAACAGGGTGATGTCCTGATTTCTCCTTATCCGGGAAAAGCCTCCGCAAATCTGCGCGATATTGTGGAAGGGATCCGGGAACGCGGAATGAATATGCCGGTCCTGCTGCGTATCAGCAATATCCTTGATTCCCAGATCCGTTTGCTCCATTCCTGTTTCCGGGATGCCATCAAGACTTCCGGGTATCAGGGCGAATATAAAGGTGTATTTCCGATCAAGGTCAATCAGCAGCAGGAAGTCATAGAAGATATCACCGAATTCGGGCGCGAATTCAATCATGGTCTGGAAGCGGGGAGTAAAGCCGAACTGATTGCGGCTCTGGGGACTCTTGACAATAAACAGGCGTGCATTGTATGTAACGGCTATAAAGATGAAGAATTCATTGATCTCGGGCTTTCTGCGATCAAACTCGGTTTTTGTTGTATTCTGGTTGTGGAAATGCCGTCTGAACTGAACATGATCATTGAACGCAGCCGTGCGCTGAACATCAAACCGCTGATCGGCGTCCGCATGAAACTTTCCACACGTGCCAGCGGACAATGGGTGGAATCCGGCGGCGACCGCAGTGTATTCGGTTTGAATACCGCAGAATTGATGGAATTGGTGGATACGCTCCGGGAAGAAAATATGCTGGATTGTTTCCGGCTGCTCCATTATCATATCGGTTCCCAGATTCCCAATATCCGGGATATTCGTGCCGGGGCATTGGAAGCGGCACGCGTGTATGCCGGATTGGTGGAAGAAGGGGCTGCCATGGGATATCTTGACCTGGGCGGCGGTCTTGCTGTTGATTATGACGGTTCCCATACCAACTATATGCACAGCCGGAATTATACGCTTGCGGAATACTGTGTTGACGTGGTGGAAACGATCGGGGAAACATTGAATGCAAAACAGATTGCCCATCCGACGATCATTACGGAATCGGGACGTCATACGATTGCTTATTTTTCCATCCTTCTGTTCAATATTCTGGGTGTGACCAAGTTT
This sequence comes from Lentisphaeria bacterium, assembly GCA_017503545.1. Taxonomy (GTDB): domain Bacteria; phylum Verrucomicrobiota; class Lentisphaeria; order Victivallales; family UBA1829; genus RGIG8244. The sequence goes on from JAFVSW010000232.1 coordinate 6,086, forward strand.
GAACCGTCCCGTATACCTTCGGAAATTCCGGCAGATGCCAATGAAATGACAAAAGACCTGATGAATGTGTTGAAAACGATCAATGCACGGAATCTTCAGGAATGTTTCCATGATGCAATCTATTACCGGGATGAAATCCGTATTCTGTTCAAAAACGGCCGTATTTCTCTGCGGGAACGGGCGATTGCAGAAAGTACATTCTGGCACATCATGGTTTCCATCAACAAGGAAGTGAAAAAACTTTCTTACGTTCCTGATGAATTTGAAAATCTGGATACTGCTCTTGCTGATATCTATTACGCAAATATCAGTGTATTCCAATCCCTGCCGGACGCATGGGCAATCAAACAATTGTTCCCGATCATGCCGGTTCACCGTTTGACGGAAAAGCCCACACGCAATGCCATTATTTCTGATATCACATGTGACTGTGACGGAAAACTGGATCAATTTGTGGATATTCATGATGACCGCCATACGCTTCCGCTGCATGAACTGCACCCGGAAGAAGAATATTACCTGGGTGTGTTCCTTGTCGGCGCATATCAGGAAACTCTGGGCGACCTCCACAATTTGCTTGGGGATACCAACGTGGTCAGCGTGATGATTTCTCCGGAAGACGGCAAATTTGAGATTGTGAATGAATTGGAAGGCGATTCGGTTGCCGATGTGTTATCCTATGTGGAATATTCTCCGCATGATCTGGTTGAACGGTTCCGCAAAGTGGCAGAACGTGCAGTGCGCGAGAAAATGATTACTCCATCGGAACGCCGTGAAATCATGCGGATGTATGAAAACGGTTTGCGCGGATATACTTATTTTGAACGTTGATCAGGGGAACAGGAGAAAGTATCCTTATGGCTTATGCTGATATTTTGACGGATGTTCAGCGCAGAACTGCAAGATTAAATGCAATTGGATCTGCCTGGTTCGGGTGTGTGGCGGAAGTGCTGGTAGACAGCTCTGCTTTTATTACCCTTTACATTTTAGCACTCGGCGGCAGTGCTGCCATGGCAGTATTCGTTGCCGGTTTTACCGGCGTTGTCAATATGTTTGCGCTGATTCCCTCTGCCACGATCGTGACCCGTATGGGGTTGAAACGGGCAGTAAAATATGCGTGTCTGACCGGGTGTTTCGGACTTTTACTTGCCGCCTCCGCACCTTTTTTCGGTGCATACGGCAAATATGTTGCTCTTGCCGGATGTTTTATTTATTGTTTTCAACGTCCTCTGTATACTGCCACCTGGTATCCGCTGCTGGATAATTTTCTGCGTCCGCAGGATCGTGGCTCCTTTTTCGGTGTGATGCGTTTTTCTTACATGCTGATTATCGGGATCCCGTTCTTTATTGTCGGACTTTGTATGGGGAAAGATGCATCCATCCTTCTTCTGCAAATCGTGATTGCATTTTCCGGATTGGCTTTGCTTGGACGCTGGTTTTTTATCAACCGGTTCCCCATCGACCCCAATGCTAAAGTGGAAGTGCCGGAGATGAAAAAGGCTCTGAATATTTCCCTGCACAACGGACCGCTGACCGGATATGCGGTTTACATTTGTATGTTCAATATGGTGTATACTCCGATTTATCCTTTGACATTGGCATATTTGAGAGAATATATTCAACTTCCGGCAGGAAGTGTTCAGTTGATTTCCACCGTTTGGATCGGTGGTCAGCTTATTCCGTTTCTGCTTTATGGATATATCTTGAAAAAAACAAGTTTGCGTTTTCTTGAGATCCTTTGTCATGTCACGGTCATGTTTGTTGCTGCAGCAATGTTCCTGTTACCGCCGGGTATTCCCGGTTTTGCCTGGTTCGTTGCGGCGTTGGTATTGATCCTTTCCATTGCGCAAAGTTTTTATATGTGCAGTAATTCTGCTGAAATGATGGCATTGGCACGTCCCGGAAATAAAACAATGGCAAGCGCACTTTGTCAGACTTATACCGGATTCGGTATGGCTGCCGGGCGGAATTTGACATCCGCTGTCCTTGCGATCGGTTTTCTTACACCGCATTGGACGCTTGGCGGTATGTCCTTCAATCATTATCAGACGATTTATTTGGTTTGTGCTGTATTTGCCGCCATTATTTTTATTCTGCTGCCGATCATACCCTCTATTATTTCAAAGCATGATGATTATTACGAGCCCTGATATGAATGGGGAGCATATCCCTTCCCATATGTCATAAAATGATATGTATTTTAGAGAATGTGATATTCTCAAATCCTGTTTTGAGTATTATATTTCTCTCGTGTTCAATTTTATACAGAAGGAAGTCATATCATGCAGAAAGATGCTTATTACGAAAATAAAGTTGCCTGGATTACCGGGTCATCCAGAGGAATCGGCAGAGCCATTGCAGAACATCTTGCCGCTTGTGGATGTCATGTCGTGATTTCCGGCAGATCCCCGCACAATTTACGGACCAGCGGGGAAGGGGATTCGGTCGATGCTGTTGCCGCTTCAATTGCAGAAAAATATGGTGTGAAAGCAATTGCTGTCTGCGGACAGCTTACGGATGAAACGGTGGTGCGTTCCTGTGTGAAAACCATTCATGAAAAATTGGGCGCGATTGATTATCTTGTGTGCAACGCAGGTGGTGGAAATACCGCTCCCGATGGCTCTTTGTCTAAATCAAGTCCGATCCGTTCCGCTTATGAATTTGAGTTGGGAGATGTGGAAAAGATTATGGATCATAACATCTTGCCGACTTTGTTGTGTTGTCGGGAAGTCGTCCCGGAAATGGTCGCACGGGGCAGCGGCAAGATCATCACAATTGGCTCCATTGCAGGATGCGGAGCCCAGAAAAACAAAGGCGACAGTTTTTCCTTTTATTCTCTTGCGAAAAATGATGTGCAGCATTATACCCGTCTTCTTGCCGCAAAATTGCGCCATGCGGGAATCCCTGTCAATTGTATCATTCCCGGGAATATCAATACGGCATCGACCAGGCTCCGCTTTGGCGGTGATCGGGAAACGCCTTTGGAAGGGTTGAGTCGTTTGGAACATGTGGGGACGGCAGATGATATTGCGCAACTTGCATGTTTTCTTTGCGGTCCGGGCGGGGAATATATCTCCGGTCAATTGATCCGGGTGGATGGCGGGGAACAGCTTTGGCCGTGTTGACGGTTGGATTTTTTATCATTCCGTGACCTGTCAGGATTTGCGTGAGGGGATTGCCGATTTTGTATCTGGAAATAATAAAATAACAGTTGACAAGAGTTGATTTTATACTTGACAAAATAAAAAAACAGATTATATTATACATCGGAAAGCGAGGTGTGAAATGGCTGAATCAATAAATCTTGATGAAATGAAGGCAGAATTTCTTTCATTTTGCATTGAAACATATAAAATGAAACTCGGCGTTTCCGGTGCAAAAGTAGCGGAATATTTTGATGAAACCGGCACATTGGATTTTTTGTTGGAACATTATGATCTTCTGCATACTATCGGTAAAGAACAGCTGCTTGCGGAAATTGAGCGTTTTTTAAGTAAACGGGTGAATAAATGAAACTCTATCACGGAAGTCATATTGAAGTAAAAAATCCAAAGATCCTTACTACATCAAGAGCAGGAGACTTCGGGCGTGGTTTTTATAC
>JAFVSW010000233.1 GCA_017503545.1 Lentisphaeria bacterium
ACATTAACCAAGACCGGCATTGACGGATATGGCGTTCCGATACGGAATGACATATTCGCCAATGCAATGATTTTTCGGGACCGTCATTGCCACCACGATGCCGTCCGTTTCTACCGAAACGCCGTCATCGCGGTGGCAGTCATTATGCGAGTTCAAAGGACTTATCCCTAGGGTTACGCTTCGCTCACCCTAGGCTTTACTATGCCGTGCCGTTGGCACTGGTTTTAGATTTATCTCTGCATTTACGGACAGATTAGTTTTATGTACTCCATCGGACTTTTTTAAATTCGTCTTTCTTTTTTTCAGTTTTTATACTCACTTATGGCATAAACCGACGATGAACTGTTTTTTCGTGCAGTCGTGACTGTGATCAGACTTGAGATAACATTTCTGCTCATAAACAAAAATCTGACAAAAACACTTTTTCAAAATCCAATCTTCTTCCGCTCAAACATGGTGAAACCAGCTGTTTTTTTGATAAATTATGGGATATCTGTGAATTGCATTTTGAAATTGTTATCATGATGTGCTATATTACTGAAATGTTTTATATGAGGTGATCAGGCATGAGTGTATACAGCGATATTTCGGATTCCATACGGGCTCGCATCAAAAGCGGGGAATATAAGCCCGGAATGATGATCGATTCCTTGCGGAAACTCGCCGTGAAATATAAAACATCTCCGGAAGTCATCCGCCTGGCATTGGATGTTTTACGCAAGGACGGACTCATCTATTCCCGTCACGGCAAAGGAAATTTTGTGACGGAAAACCCCGTTTCGTTCCGGGAAGTCATGGTCATCACCCCCCTTGACGGACATCTTTATCAGGATGTGGTAGCCCATTTTATCAGTCGATTCAGTGAACATCCGGAATGTCGTTTGCTGATGGAAGATATCAAGATCAATGATAATCAAGTGGATCACACATACATTGAACGCCGCAGCAATGAGTTGCGCCGGATCATCAACGATCGACTGCTGAACGGAAAACTGGATGCTGTATTTTTTGATGGATCAAGCCGTGTCTGTTTGAGTTTTCTGAAAGAATATATTGACAAAGTCAAACTGTTCTGTTTTTTTGATATTTCCCAACTGGTGGAAGTACCATGTCCCTCGGTCAGCATTGACTTTTTCCACGGATACTATATCGGACTGCACCACCTGTTTGATATCGGGTGTAAAAATATTATGGTGATCGGATTTCCGAAGAATAAAGAAGTTTATTCTTTCCATTCGGATCTTCTGGATAATACTGCGATCAATGAATGTGAGGAGGCCGGTGTCAAACTGCATCTATTGCATGGTTTGGACCCAATTTCCGACTATTTGAAACAACATCCGGAGATTGATGGCATCTTTGCGCATGCCGATGTATGCTTCCGAATGCTGATGAAACAATTTCATAAGCTGGGCAAAGTCCCGGGTAAAGACATCGCCCTTGTCGGCTTTTATAACACCCCGTGGGCGGAAATGTTCAATCCGACACTGACAACGGTCGATGTATTCCCCCGGAAGATCGTGGATGAGATTATCGACATGTATTTTTCGGAACCGCCGTACAAAACCTTTGTCAAAAAAATCCGCCCGAAATTGATTTTGGGCGAAAGTTCCGCTGATTTTAAGCAATAATATCCCCGGGCTTCCCCCGTCTGATTACTCTCCCCTCCCCTGTCCTCCGGAAGAATTCAGTTTTTCCGCCTTTTCAACTGTGTAGTATTTTGCACCGACATACTTTATTTTGTGCTTAACTGTTTCTTGACAGTTAAAAAAAGCCATATTTTTTTATTCTAGTATTTGTAATTTCATTATTTTATGCTAATGTATACAAAGAAAATAAAATAAGATGTCTTACAAACGTAAACTGTCAATACACTAACTTGACAGTTAAGCAACATTGATACGGCAGGAATAAAAAGATAATTTATCTGAAAGGAATAAGGCATGAAACCAGATCGAAAGAAACAGAACCGGAAAAAATGCTTTCCGGCAGTGAAGTATGAAAATATTAACGCGCTGTTCAAAAATAAATCCGGAGATAGATCATGTTAAAAATTCTTGTATCAGAAAAAAACGGAATCTGTGGTATTGCCGCCTCTGAAGTCGTCTCACTCTGGAAGCAGATTACCGGGGAAAACCTGACTGTGATTACCGAAGACGATTCCCAAAGCGATCTGATTGTGCTGGGGTCGGATGCATACAACGCCTTCACTCATGCGAAGATCGTGGAAAAGGTGATCCCTCAGTTTTCCATTGCGAGCGGAACTGACGGGTATCAGTTGCGGTCCGCGGTCGATGTAAATGGACGGAATCTGCTGTTTATTGCCGGTGCGCGCCCACGGGCTCTGCTGTATGGCGTTTATCGCTTTTTCGAACTCCGTGCGAATTGCCGTTATTTTTGGGACGGCGACATCATACCGGAGTCAAAAACGATTGATATAACCGGTCTGGATCTGAAAGAAAACCCGCGTTTTCAATACCGTGGGTTGCGTTATTTTGCACACCGGAGTCTGTCCCGGTTCCAGGCGGAACATTGGGATTTTCCCGAATGGAAACGGGAGATCGACTGGATCCTGAAAAAGCGGATGAATCTCTTCATGCTGCGAATCGGACTGGACGACCTGTTCCAGAAGGCATTTCCGGAAACCGTGTCGTATCCGGAAGGCTATATTATCGACAATTCCGTGCCGCGTTCGTATGATGATCACACGCTGTTCTGGAGTCTGGAATACCGTAGTGAACTGCGTAAAAAGGTGTTGGAATACGCTCGCGAACGCGATCTTCTCCATCCCGAAGATATTGGCACTATGACCCATTGGTACAGTCGCACCCCGAAAGAATATCTGGACAAGGTAAAGCCGGATTTCATTCCGCAAGCGGATGGATTCTACAACGAAAAAAGCGGTCTGGTCTGGGATATCCGGCAGGAGAAAAATCTGGATGCTTATTGGAAATTGACCGAGACGCATATCCGCGAATACGGTTCACCAGACATTTTCCATACAATCGGATTGGCAGAACGCCGTTGCTACAATGACCGGGAATCCAATCAGCAGATGAAACTTTACACCTATCGCCGGCTCCAGAAGAAACTGCGCGAACATTATCCCAATGCGCCCTTACTGATCGCCAGCTGGGATTTCTGTATGTTCTGGGAGCCGGATGAGGTTCAGGAATTGCTCAAAGAGCTTGATCCCGACCGTACAATCATCTTTGATTACACATCCGACAACGACGACGAATCGCTGAATTTTCTGCACTGGGGCGTACTCGGTAAATTTCCATGGATATTCGGTATCTTTCACGCCTTCGAACCAGACACAGAACCACGTGGCAATTACGAGGTTATCGCCCGACGTCTCCGGATTGCATCCGAAGACCCCATGTGCCGCGGCTTTGTTCTGTGGCCGGAAAACTCCCACGCTGATACACTGATGATTGAATTCTGTGCTGCCAACAGTTGGAATCCGGAAGCAGGCAACAGAGAGATCAGTTCTTTCATTGAACGGTTCTGTGCCAACCGCTACAACGAGGATAAGCGTGATCAAATGCTTACACTCTGGCGCGATGCATTGCCGCTGATTACTGCCGAATACTGGCATGGTCCCGCACTCCGCCGGAGAGCAAACTGCCTGTGTCAGCAAAAAATCATTTTCTTGACGGCACGTTACCTGATGCGGTTCAATACGGAAAAAACTTATCTGCGTGCGCAATATGCGCTCCTGACTCTTAAAGCCATGCAAGCCGGCGGAATCAGCCTGCTCCGCCGTTTCGCCGAATTTGATATTACGAAGGAAAATACATTCATTCAGCGGGACATCTTTGATCTGATCCGGACGGTCGGATCACGCGGTCTCTGTTTTCTCTTTGACTGCTTAGTGGTCGCGATTCAAAATTGGCAAACAGGCAAAGACAATGCCGGTGAAGTAGAGAACTGTTTTAATGAACTCCGGACCGGATATGTGTTATTCGCCGACATTCTGGCAGGGTGGGACGAATTTTCTCTGTATGCTTCGCTTTGCGACTTGCAGCAGAAACACAGCACGAATCCGAATTTTGAATATACTCTCAAGGGTAATTCAGAAAACGGTTATTGCCGCAGCTATATCACCGAATTGTTCACACAGGTCTATATCCCGGAACTGGATGTCAGCCGTGAAATCTGGCGCGAGGCAAACCAGAGTGGCAAACGCCTTTGGGACGAAGATAAAAAATGGCGAGATCCGCGTTTTGCAGCGGTCCAGGACCGTTTCTATGAAACTCCACTCAAAGACATCGCTCCGAATGCGGCTGTTGCCATAAAAGAACTGCCTGACAATTTGAAAAAGTTGGCAGATTTATTAGAACGCAACGCCATTAACCGCCAATAAAAGGTCTGCCGGAATCCACCTTATGAAAAACTGGAGAAAAATGATCAATGAACGACAATCCAAACAAAACTGTGACAATGAATCAGACATCTTCAAATCAAAATACTGCAATCGAGCAGAAAAAGGCAGAGATTCCAGCTCCCGCTGTTCATGCGGCGGAGCAGATGGCACGTCTGAATCTGCCGGCTGCGATTACTCTGAACAACGATAAGATAGAACTGAAATTGGACAGTCTGAAATTTTGGAATATAAACAGGATCGACACCATAGAGAACGAAAAAAAACAAAATTTCGGCATTGAGACTCCGAATGCGCATTACGGTATGGTATATCGTGAACTGGGAAGTCCTTTTTTTATTGGAAGCGGTCATTGTGAATCAGGAAAAAGCGAACAGGTGACATCCCTTCGCATTTTTGCCGACGGAAAAGAAATCAAGCCGGAAAAAGAAACGATTCACGGAGAAAAAATCCGGGTGGAAAAAATTTCAAATATCGGACCGTTTTCCGTTCAATATTCTTTTGAACTGAATGAGAACCGGCTTGACGAGGAATGTACAATCCGCAGCAGGGAAACGGTAAAATGTCATTGCATATATTTCTTTATGCATCCCTGGTCTACCAGATTCAAAGAAATGCACGCGCTGGAACCGAATGGAAATTTGACAAACCTGAAGTTCAAAACGGATGAAGGATTTCCGACCGGAAAGGATACTTTTTATCAAAGCATTACAATGTATGATCCGGATTCCGGGGATGCGCTGCTTACCGACATCGAACATATTGAAGGGGCATCTGTTGCTCCAAAGAGATTTGTTTGGGATCGTCATTCATATCGGAAAGATTATCCTGCGGATTATTTTCAAATGGTATTCCCGGCAGAACATAAAGCCGTATATCATGCCAGCACGTTGTTCTTCCCGAATAATGGTAAGCCCATCATACCGCAAATTAAACAATAATCAAGGAGTATGATTCAAGGATCCGTAATATCCTTTATGACAGCAAGATCAACACATAGAATGTTTTATCACAACAAACAACTTAATATGTAACCTTGGAGGTAAAAATGTTTTTATCAGAAAAAAACGGTTTGAGAAGGAAAAATTCACAACAACCTCATAGCGGCAGCTCCTACTGGAGATTCACTCTGATCGAACTGCTGGTCGTTATAGCCATCATCGCTATTCTTGCGGCAATGCTTCTTCCTGCTTTGCAAGCGTCCAAAAAGCACGCACAACGTGCATCCTGTACCAATTCACTGTCCCAGCTTTACAAATGTGCCTTAATGTATACCAACGATTTCAATGACTACTTTCCGCCCAGTGTCTGGACAGGATCAATGTTTTTCAATGAAAATATCTGGGGCAATGCCCCGATCAAGGTGAACAATGGCAACTGCAACTGGGCATGGTTGATGGCGGGAACAAAATACATGACCGATAAGCAAATCGTGTACAGCTGTCCGGTGCGCAAAAAAGACAAAGCTCCGTATGGATTAAACTTTTTTGCTGCCACAACAGCGAATAAGACGTGGCCTACGAACTCAACGTATCAGAGAGTCTTTTGGAAAATAAACAAAATTAAATATCCCTCTCTGATTGTATTTTTTGCAGATGCATTGTCATCTATAGCCGTGTGTTACCAATCAAACAATTATTCAACATATAGACCGGATGCAGAAAGACACGACGGATCCGTCAATGCCGTACACATAGGAGGCAATGTTTCCACATTGCCTCCACAGAAATATATGGGCAGCGATGTTTGGTCCAAATATTGATAAAAGATCAGAATTTTGCGCTTAACTGTTTCTTGACAGTTAGATTTATTATCTTTTTTTTGCATTTTGTATTTGAAATATCTGTTTTTAAATGCTATATTTTTCGTATAAATTAGCAATTTACAGCTTTAATACAAAAACACAAACAGAGAATACACAGTTAAGCACAGTATAAAAGAAAGGATCGAACAATGAAAAAAACGTCAGACCGGATCAATGATGTATATACACATTGTATCAGAACGACATTCCGGAAAAAACAATTTACTTTGATTGAACTGCTGGTCGTTATTGCCATCATCGCAATTCTTGCGGCGATGCTGTTACCTGCATTGAGTTCGGCAAAGGATCGTGCCCGGGGTGCGGCATGTGCCAGCAATCTGGGGCAGATGTATAAGGGTGTTTTCATGTATTCTAACGATTTTAATGACTGGGTCGTTCCGACTGCATACGGTCAATACACACTGACCAGCAATGTAGCATTCTGGGAAGATGCAAAAAACAAGACAGCGTCGACTGTATATTGGGCATGGATGTTGACCTGTTTCAAATATCTGGATGAAAGACAGATCGGCAATACGAAATATCCAAAAGGTGCATGTGGAGGACATATCGGGATGAATAAGTTCGCACCGACATCCGGCAATGGGACGTACTCCACGAACTCAGCAAAACAGAAATCCTTCTGGCGGCTGAGAAAAATGAAATATCCTTCCATCGTTATTCTTTTTGCAGACGCCAGCAGGTATACAGAAGTTTGTTATCACGCTTCATACTATCTAACATCCCGTCCGGCATTCCGTCATGGAAAACGCGCCAATGCAGGGAAAGTGGACGGACACGTGGAATCTTACACGCAAGTGCAAATGTTCCGTAATGATATTTGGTCAAAATACTAATTCATAACAAATAAGCAAGGAAAGAAAAAATTATGAACATCAAATTTATGTTGGGCTTTGCAGCTGCAGTCAGTTCTTTTGCCATATCTGCGTGGGATGTTATTCTGCCGGAGAAAGCTACGCTGACAGAAAATACAGCAGCGAAAGAATTAAAGACTTATCTGAAAAAGAGTACAAAATCTTTGAAAGTCAACGGCAAGGAGGCAGTCTTTCACATCGGCAACACCGATTTTGCACGGAAAAACGGCATTGATACCGCAAAGATGGAAACCGAAGCGTGGCTTATCAAATCTTTTGATCAACATATCGTGATTACCGGTGGAGAACGCGGGGTACTTTACGGGGTATGGAATTTTCTTGAAAATAAAATCGGTGTCCGCTGGTGGAATGCTTTTGAAGAGTATGTTCCAGCACCTACAAATCGTTCTTTCAAAACACTTTCTGAATCCGGAAAACCCTTTTTCCAGATGCGTGAAATCCACCTCGGAGCAATTCCGCCGAAAGTTCAGATCACCAATCATCTGCGGAACCGTCTGAACCGGGTGTTTCAGAGCTTCAGTATCTCCAAAGAATATGGCGGCGGCGATGATTATGGACGCCCCAGTTTTGTGCATACATTCAATAATTATCTGTGGCAGGGCTTATTCAAGAGACATCCGGAATATTTTGCCTTGTATCGGGGTGCACGCTCAAAACACCAGCCGTGTCTGACGCATCCGGAAGTATTCAAACTCTTTCTTGAAAATCTGAAAAGATTTGTCAAAGCGGATGAAGCACAAGCAAAGAAACTTGGTGTCAAACCGCCCTACCGTTACAATATTTCCATGAATGACAACTGGGTATTGTGCCAATGTCCTACCTGTTCGGAGTATCTTAAAACGGAACGTCCTTCCGGTATGTATATCGACTTCATGAATCGTTTGCAGCGGGAAATCCGCAAACAGCGTCCGGACATCTGCCTGGAAACGCTTGCCTATTATTTTACCGAAGAAGTTCCACTCAAGGTCAAACCCGACCCGGGAATCATCATCCGATTGTGCGATACCCGCAGCAACAATGCGTTTGGACTGAAGCATCCGGATGCCGCATTTTACATGAATCTTATCAAGGCATGGAGCAAAACCGGAGCAACGCTTTCCGTCTGGGATTACGGCGTTACCTATTTCGGTGCCTATGGCTTACCGCTTGCCAGTGAATACGGTTTGGCAGAAACCATGAAAGTTTACGCCGACAACAACTTCAAGCACATCTTCTGGGAGCATGAAAACACATATTATGACTTCCATTCTCTCAAGAGCTGGATGGAAGCAAAGCTGCTGGAAAACCCGAATCTTGACGGTAACAAGCTCATTCTTGACTTCATGAATGGCTACTATGGCAAAGCGGCTCCGTATCTGATTGAATACCGCAAAAGTTTGAACGAAGCCGCCTTGAAACAGCGTGTTTCCCATGCCGTTTACGATTGCGGTCCGACGGCTTTCACATTCATCCGTCCTGCCGATATGAAACGGTTCCTTGCCCTTTGCGATAAAGCGGAAGCTGCCGTGAAAGATGATGCAGTATTAAGCCGCCGTGTCCGGTTTGCCCGCATGAGTCTTGACCGTCTGGCAGGGTATATCCGCCCGATCGCTTACAGCGGGATCGGGGTAGATCTCAACAAGATCCGTGAAAAATACAGCAACACTCTGGAAGAGTACATGCAGTTCGCCGGCTTCAAGAACTGGGCACCGAACAGTTATTACGGCAAACGCACCGTTCCTCCGATCCGCAATGGTTTGAACAACTACAAAACATATCTCAAGTACGCAAAATATACCCCTGCGAAGACCGATAAGAAGATCATTGACGAATTCTTCCCCACGGATTGCAGACGTTTGAAAGACAATGTTCTTGATGTCGTTGAAGATCCGAAATCTTCCATGAATGTCGCACTTCGTATAAAACTGGGCAAAAATCCGTTCCCCATGCCGGTTGCATTCTATGGCTTGAAGAAAATCGGCGATCATCCCGGAGCAGGAATCACACCGGTCGGAAAAAATTACAGATTCTACTATGTCGGAACCGGAAAGATCACCGACCACGGTTATTTGTACTTCTCCAAAGGCTGGAACATGCAGATGCCTATGGGCCCCTTCGGAGATAAGAAAGTTTCCATCTATGCCTCGATGCGTTTTGACAAAATTGACGGTGTGGATTACATGTATATGGATCGTGTCATCGTCACAGAACCCGAAAAAGGTGCATGGATGAAAACGGTCCAGTTCGGCAGAGGAATTCATAACGATGCCGAAATGTTGGAGATCGACCCGAAAAAGACGTATCGTCTGGATGCAGAGCTCCGCGTCGTCGAAGGAAAACCCGCGACACACCTGGGAATCCGTATGCTGACGGAACCGGGCTGGCAGACGATCACAACTCCATCTGTCCAGGTTGCAAGTCAAAAACTTTATGAAGTCAAATCAATTGATGGCAATAAAGTAACCTTTGCCACCCCCATTCACGGAGCAAAAAAAGGCCGCTATCTTGCATTTGATGCATTGCCGAATCTGGTCGATCTGCCCAATTTCAAATATTCTGCGATCAAGGCTGTGGAAGGCAATACCATTACGGTTGCAAAAATGCCGAAAGATATCAAAGCAGGTTCCAAAGTACGGCTTCATTTGCCCGGCGGCTATCTTTATGCAAAGAAAGTCGGGACCAATGGCGAATGGAATAAATATTCCATCACACTGAAAGGGACCAGCAAGTCATATTCCGGCACATCCTTCTGGAAGGGGACGCGTTATGCCAATATGATCCTGTTGGTCAGCGGCAAAGGAACGGTTGAGATCCGTAACGCCCGCATTGTGGAAGTAGAAAAGAAATAAACGTTGGGATGGACTGTAATGAAGATCAAAAACATTCTGATCTTTGGAATTGCTTTACTCACATTTTCCGGAGGTTGTACCATGTGTAAAAACAGTTATACTGATGAAGTGGAAAAACTGGGCTTGCGGTTGAATGACACGCAGGATATGCTGATGCGTCCCCAGAAACCGTTCCCCAATAATCTGATCATTCCGGATGGTGTATCGTTCATCAATAAAGAGGCGTTCCGTTCTTTTCCGAAACTGGAAAGTGTGATCATGCCGGACAGTGTAAGCAAGATTGGAGATTACGTATTTACCGGCAGCCGGAATCTGCGGAAGGTAAAACTCTCCTCTGCATTGAAACATACGGGCAATTTTACTTTTATGAATTGCTCTGCATTGGAAGAAGTTGTTTTGCCCCAGGGTCTTGAAAAGATCGGATATTCTGCATTTGAAAATTGCAAAAATCTGAAAACGCTGACCATTCCGCCAACTGTGACCGTGATTGATGATTACGCATTTGCCAATTGTACGGCACTGGAAAGCATTGTCATTCCCGAAAGCGTGACTTATATTGCTTATCGTGCATTCAAAGGATGCAGTAATCTGAAGGATGTAAAAATCCTTAACAAAAATGTGGTATTGGGGCTGGAGGTTTTTGATAAATGAAATACCCCGTAGTATGTTATATTGTAAGCACAGTCACTTTTATAACTGCAATTTCTGCATCTGGAAATGACATAATGAGGAAACAGAATATGTCTTCAAAAATATATCGTGTGGAACATGAAGGTGATAACTATTTCGACGGAAAAATACCGGCAGACTTCTTTGAAAAAATCGCCGCCGGAGATTTCAACCGTAATATTTATCATAAATTTTCCGACCGCAAGGCGTGGGAATCTGTACGAAAAAGCAAGTATGCAGAAATGATTCTTGCAAAAGCGGATGCAATCAAAGACGGAGATGTTCCGCAGCTTCTGTTTTCAGAATACCGCCGGTTTGCAGTCGATGGTGACCGTGTCGGTTATCAAAATCCGTATTACAAACGCCGGGCGAATATGGGATATCTTGCGCTGGCACTCTGTCTGACTGGTGACAAAGAAAAATATATGCCCCGGTTGCTGGATCATGTGCTTGCGATCACGGAAGAATTCACCTGGTGCATCCCTGCACATTCCCATTGGGTAAAAGATACCTTGATGGATCGGGAACCTGTCGATCTGTTCGCGGCGGAAACCGGTGCTATTATGGCGATTCTTCATCATATTCTCGGCGAAGAATTGGATAAAGAGATGGAAAATCTTTCGGAAAAAATTCGCAAAATGGCTTTGCAGCGTGTGGTCTACAATACATTTTATGATCCGGAATCCAGCGAAACAAACGGCTGGTATAATACCTCTAACCCGGTCAACTGGACCCCCTGGTGTTCCTACAATGTACTCATAACAGCCATTCTGTTGGAAAAAGATCATGCAAAACTTTCCGCATTCACACGCGAATTGCTCCGGATCAATGCCAATTTTGCATCCCGTTACGGGGATGACGGCTATTGTGATGAAGGTCCGAGTTATTACAGCAAAGCCGGGCTGAAATTGTTCGGTGTACTCCATTTATTGCATAAGATCCGCCCCGGCAGTATGGATCAGATCTTTGCCATGCCGCGTATCCGTGCCATGTTTGAATTAATTGCACATTTGCGGATCGGGAAAAATCATCAAGTGAATTTCGGGGATGCTTCCCCCGTTTTCCTGCCGGAATTTGGCGATGTCCTGCCCTGCGGAGAAATTCTGAAATCAGATATTATGAAAGAATTAGGTGTGGGTGCAGTTGCCGGACTGGGCCATTGTGGTGATCACATCAACACCGGATACAAATTGCTTTTTGAATTGCCGGAATTGCCGGAAAAAGCATCTGCCGGTGCCCCGTTCTCCTACTTCAAAAACCGCCTGGCAATCCTGCGTTCCAATGGCTTTTCCGTCGCGGTCAAAGCCGGAAATAATGGCGAGGAACACAATCACAACGACCTGGGTAATGTCACCGTTTATTACAATGGGGAACCGCTGATTATTGATGCCGGTAATGAAGTTTATGCCAGAATCAATTTTTCATCGAAACGTTATACTTTGTGGTATACCAGAGGATCCGGACATAATGCGCCGATCATCGGTGAAACAGAACAGATGTTCGGGAAAAAATATACTGCATTTTTTGAACGTGCTGACAAGAAGAATCTGACTCTGAATCTGGATAACGCGTATCCGGCGGAGGCCGGGGTAAAAAAATTTGCCCGGACGGTTGATTTTGCGGAAAATCAAGTTGTTCTTACCGATGCAATTCAGCTTTCTGCACCGCAGACAGTCAAAATCAAATTTCTGTCTCCCTGCAAAGCGGAAAAAATTTCCGATTCCTGCATCCGGATCGGGGATGTAACGGTTGATCTGCAGGGAATCAAGCTGGAAAAGATTTCCATGCTCCCGAAAATGAACGGCAGTTGGAATATTCCGCTTACCGCAATCGAATTCAAAACAACGGAAACAAATTATCGCTTCACATTCAAAAGCAAGTGATGATTGGTTACAATCTGCCATCCCGATCTTTCCGCGGATGGTGCATGGAGATATAAAATGCACCCTAATATTATTAAAATGTACAAAGAACGGTATAACGAGTTCCTCTTGTGTCTCAAAAAAGACATTTACCCGGATACCACCGCCCTTTCTGCCACCTTTGCCTGCACCGATGAACCGGTGAAATTTACAGATCGTTTGACTCTGGAATACAAAGAAATCAAACAGGGCGAAGTCTGGGGCAGCAAGTGGCAGAGTGCCTGGTTCAATTTTACAGTCGAAGTTCCGGAACGCTTTGCAAATAAAGAACTCTGTCTGCGTATCCATACCGGCGGCGAAGCCCTGCTCTTTGATGATGCCGGTGAACCCGTTTATGCGTTGACCGGATTTTCGGTTTACGATGCCAATTTTTATCGCGACCGGTATGTGATCGGCAAAAAAACTCCCGGTACAAAATTGAACTACTGGATCGAAGGCGCGGCAAATGGTCTTTTCGGCGTGATCCTGCCCGATGGCAGAGATTTGAAGCCGCTGCACAAACATGGTGATTTTGCCCCGAAAATCCAGAGAATGGAACTTTCTGTTTTTGACCGGGATGTTTGGGAACTGATGATCGATATGACCGTCATGGAAAGCATGATGGATGTTTCCACCTGCGACACCCGGCGCGGTATGCGTATGCTTTATGAAATCAATAAAGCCATCGATATCTATAATTACAATCCCGCCAATGCCGCAAAAACACGGCAGTATCTCGCAGAAAAAGTATTTTCTTTCCCCGCTGCAAGTACCGCTATGACCGTGACTTGTGTGGGACATGCCCATATTGACGTCGGCTGGTTCTGGCCTGTCCGGGAAAGTATCCGTAAAGCAGCCAGAACATTTTCCACGCAGCTTGCCTTGATGGAAAAATATCCCGACTACATATTCGGTGCTTCTCAGGCGGAACTTTACATGATGGTCAAAGAAAATTATCCCGCACTCTTTGAACGGATCAAAGAAAAAGTTAAAGAAGGACGCTGGGAGATCCAGGGCGGCATGTGGGTGGAAGCAGACTGCAACCTGATTTCCGGAGAATCCATGATCCGTCAATTCCTTTACGGTAAAAATTTCTTTATGGATGAATTCGGTTATGAGGTGCGCAATCTGTGGATCCCCGATGTATTCGGGTATTCCGCTTCCATGCCCCAAATTATCAAAAAGTGCGGTTGCGATTACTTCCTTACACAGAAAATCTCATGGAGCGAAGTCAATCAGTTCCCACATAACACATTCCGCTGGCGCGGGATCGATGGAACGGAAGTCCTTACTCATTTCCCCCCGGAAGATTCCTACAATGCACTCTGCACTCCAAAACAAAGAATCTTTGCGGAAAACAGATTCAAAGAAAATATGTTCCTGGATGAATTTATCAGCCTGACCGGAATCGGAGACGGCGGTGGTGGGCCTTCTGAAGAATGGCTTTCCCGCAACGAACGTATGAAAAATTGGGACGGCTGCCCGAAAGCCCGATACGGAACCGCTGCCGGGTATTTCGACCGTCTCGCAAAACACATGGATGAGCTTCCGTATTGGGATGGCGAATTGTATCTGGAAATGCATCGCGGCACATTGACCACGCAAGCGGCAGTCAAAAAAGGCAACCGTTATTGCGAACAGGCGTTGGCTGCTTTGGAATTCTTTGCGTCCTGCGGTGATTTGAACGATTATCCCGCAGCGGTCATTGCAAAATCCTATCGCGATCTGCTCCGGAATCAGTTCCATGATATTCTGCCCGGGTCTTCCATCAAACTGGTCTATGACCGTACGTTGAAAGAATATGCGGAAACACTGGAAAATTGTAAAACAGAAATGAATCGTGTCGCTGCGAAACTCTTTGAAGTCGCAACGGATTGCGCCACCGTAGTCAATACCCTTTCTGTTCCATGGAAAGGGATCCTTGATCTGCCGTCCGGATGGCAGGGCTTTGATGTGGAAGGTGCGGAAGCCGTCAACAGTAATCAGATCCGTATTTCTGTTCCGCCCGGTTCCTTTACGGTGTTGAAGAAGGGAGCGGCAAAAACAAGCAGTCGCAGTAAACTCGCCGAACCGGTATTGGAAAATGAATTGATCCGTTATACATTCGCACCGGATGGCTCCCTGTTATCCGTGTATGACAAAACATGCAATCGTGAACTCATGGCGCAACCGGGCAATATTATGGCGTTGTACAAAGACCTGCCGCCCGTTTATGATGCCTGGGAAACAGAAATCTATTACAAACGTAATGAAATCGGCACCATGCAGGGCGAATGGCTCGGCGGCTCTTCGGATCATGTGGCTGCGGAATTGAATTTCGTATTCAAATCCGAAAAATCCACTATGAATCAAACAATCCGTTTGCGCCCCGACAGCAAACGCTTGGATTTTATCACCAACGTAGATTGGCATGAAGATCACCTGATGCTGCGTACCGAATTCCCCACCGTGATCCGCGGCAGAGCATTCTTTGATATTCAATATGGACAATATGAACGTACCACCCATGACAATACATCCTGGGACGAAGCGAAATACGAAGTATGCGGTCAGAAATATGCAGACCTCTCCTGTTCCGATTTCGGTATGGCAATTTTGAATGATTGCAAATACGGCTATCGGATCAAAGACGGAAATATCAGTCTTTCCCTGCTCCGTTCTCCCAAATATCCCGACTTTGAAGCGGACATGGGCAAACATTCCTTTGTCTACAGTCTTTATCCCCATGAAGGCGATCTGACTGCAAGCGATGTATGTTCGGAAGCGGCTGCACTCAATCGTACTCCCTTTATTGCTGAAGGATTTGCCGCTCCGGAAACATTTGATTTTCCGTGTCGTATCAAAGGGGAAGGTGTTTCTTTGGAAATCGTCAAAAAAGCAGAAAAAAGCAATGCCAGAATTGTCCGTCTGGTGGAAAACAAAGGCAGATTTTCCAAAGCGGAACTTCAATTCGGCACGAAGATCAAAAAGGTTTCTTACACCAACCTGATCGAATGGGAAAACGGAGAAGAACTCCCGCTTTTGGATCAGTGTGCTGATATTACCCTCAAACCCTACGAAATTATCACGCTCAAACTGGAAGCGTAATAAAACACAAGACTGTTATGAAAGAAAAAGCGTCTCCGGAGTTAGGATCAAACCAACTTCTGGAGACACTTTTCTTTTATGACACCACAAAACTTTTTCTGATCTTTCCATAGCAAATCCAGTAAAAGCGGCATAAAACTAACACTTTTTCTTGCATTTTTATTTGAAAATTCATGATAATATTGATATATTATCTACATCATATATCAATAAAATGAAGCGTTCAAAGAACAATTTCAACGTTTACAAGGCAAGAAAATCACTATGCCGATAAAATTTCTACCATCACAGGAATTGTTGGCAAAACATCGGAAGCATTTAGTAGGATAATAATGGAAACTGAACTTTGTAATATGTGTATGATCACCGATGCACAAGGACGGGTGTTGGTACAGGAACGTTTGCCCAAGCCGTCGAATCCGTGGTCGGGATTGACTTTTCCCGGGGGACATGTTGAGCCGGGAGAAACGGTGGTGGCTTCGGTGATCCGGGAAGTTCAGGAGGAAACGGGATTGACTGTTTCCAATTTGCAGAATTGCGGCTATATTCAGTGGTATGATCCGGTTAAACAATCGCAGTATTTTGTGTTCCTTTTCAAAACCAGCACCTTTTCCGGAGAACTGACCGGTTCCATCGAGGGCAACGTCAAATGGATGACTCTTGATGAAATGCTTGCCGGAAAGCTCGCGCCCAACATGACCAAATACCTCGCCGTCTTCCAAAACAAAACCATCTCCCAAGCCTACGGTATTTCCGGCAAATGCTTGAATTTAGTGGATAATGGTGGAAACTTAAGCTTAAATAAAACAAATATAGTAAGGTGAATTTATGGCTATTGAACAAGAATATAAAGATTTTAAAAGTTTACTTGAATATTTTGTCGCCCAACTGGAGTATGTTGCAAACAATAAAGATATTTCATGCCGCGGATATGATAAATATATAAAACCATTAGTTGACTCTGGAAATTTTACTAAAACAGGTAATGGATATAAAGAGCATCAAATTCAAAATCAAATTAGAAATTGGGAAAAATATTCTGTTGGCAGAATTGCCATTAATTGCAAACCAAATTTTGGGAATAATTATCGTACAAGCACTTGCTATCTTAACTGGATCGGCACTGGCTTAAATGTTAATGCTCAATGGAACGGGAATCATATATCTGATCTTATTTTGAAATTTTATCAAAATGATGCAATGCCGAGTCCCATGATAAAGCCTGTTTCATTAAATGATTTAGGCTTATATGATGATAATCCTCCTAATAACAAGCTTAAAGCGTTTTTAGATTCGTTTAGTAAAATGAAAATAGATCATGACGAAAATGTGTGGCTATATTCAGATTATGATCCAACTTTTTCTGTTGAAGAATGGTATAAAATATTAACAGATAAAGAAATTACGAGCATTGATGCGCTAACCGTTTTGAAATGTATAAAGGAAATCGGTGGGCAGGCTACTTGCTCCCAACTCGCAGAAAAATTTGGCAATACATGGCAATATTATAACAGCAATTCATTTGCCATGGGTAAAAAAATTGTAGAAAAGATGAATTGTCAAGTACCTCAACGGGAAGATGGTACAATACCGTATTGGGCAATTTTATATGAAGGAAAAGGAGCTTCAAAAGAAGAAAAAGGAACTTTTATTTGGAGGCTTCGTAAGAATTTGTCCCTCGCTCTTGATAAAATTGGTTTGAACGATATGGAAAATCCTATGATTACAAAATTAAAAGAATTACTGTTGTCTTCCAAACAGATCATTCTGACCGGAGCTCCAGGGACTGGAAAAACTTATCTGGCAAAACAGATTGCTTATGCTTTAACTGGAGATAATGCAGAAAATAGTCCCCATGTTGAATTTTGTCAGTTCCATCCGTCTTTTGATTACACCGACTTTGTGGAAGGTTTGCGTCCCGTCGATAAGGGAAACGGCAGCATCGGCTTCGAACGTAAAGATGGTATTTTTAAGGCGTTTTGCAAGAAAGCATTAAAGAATTATCAGGATTCTCAAAAATTAAAACAAGTGATTGAAGCGGAACGTACCGCACAGGATAAAATAGATGTGTATCTTAATAACGCTATAGAAAAACAGATTTGTTTGAAAACAACAACCGGAAACGAGTTTTATATTCGTGAATTTGATGACAGACGGATTTATATTGAAATTCCCGGAAATGAAATCAAAAAAGATGTAATTGTTCCCTATACAGAATTACAAAAAATCATTTCGGAAAATCTGATTTTGACGAAAGCGGGAGATATAAAAAATATTTTTCAACGCGAACACAACCGTCAACATGATTCTTATACTTACATTATCTGTAATGAAATCAGAAAACAAAAAAACGTTACTTTAACCGTACCTCAAAGTCAAGTTAAACGTGAAAACTTTGTCCTGATCGTTGATGAAATCAATCGCGGCGATATTTCCAAGATTTTCGGTGAATTGTTTTATGCAGTTGATCCCGGCTATCGGGGAAAAGCTGGCAAAGTTACTACCCAGTATGACAACCTGATTGATGAAACCGATCTTTATTATGGCGGTTTCTTTATTCCGGAGAATGTTTATATCATCGGCACGATGAATGACATTGACCGCAGTGTGGAAAGTATGGACTTTGCTATTCGCCGTCGTTTTACCTGGAAAGAAATCGAAGCAAAAGATATTGCGGAAAGCATGTTTGATAAGGTAATGCCGGAACATAAAGAAAAAGCACTCGATGTCATGAACCGTTTGAATAATGCCATCGAAAAAACGGAATCTTTGAGCAAAGCGTTTCATATTGGTCCGGCGTATTTTATTAAACTTAAAGAATATGATGGAAAATTACAACCGCTTTGGGACTTGCACATTCAGCCGCTTTTGCAGGAATATTTACGGGGAAGCATGGATTCCGTTGCAACTCTGGCGCAGTTAAAAGCAGAATTTTTTACGGTTCCACCTGCTGTAAATGAGGAATAATCCCATGACGCGGATCTCCGTTTGTGACAACTCCTACAGCGAATTGCTGACGGAAGAACAGATTACTGCCCTTTCCCCGTACGCCGGAATAACACTGCAGGAGTTGAACAAAAAAGAAAAGAACCTGTTGATTTTTCCCCATTCTTTGGGCGCGAATGAGGATGATATCGGTTCGCAAACTCTTTTTGACATTGCCGGCGGCAAATTGAAAATCGGCAATGCCATGGGATTTTTCTGCATCAATGGCGTGCAAGTTGCGATTCATTCCCGCTTTGATAAAGATTCCGAAAAGCAATATTTTCTCCACTATATGCTGCAGAAAGTCTTCGGAATAAATATCCTGAATTTTGAAAATCACATGGGGCCGGATGAGCTATGGGAATTTTTGATTTATGTATTCCCCTACTGTTTGCTCAGGGCTTTGCGGCAGGGATTGTTCCGGGCATATCTGCAATATGAGTGTAATGACAGTAAAGTGAAAGGGACAATTGATATCGCCAGACACTTGAAACTGAATCAGCCTTTTGCCGGAAAAATCGCTTACCGGATGCGGGAATATTCCGCTGATAACTCTGTTATGCAGCTTATCCGGCACACCATAGAGTTTATCAAATCGGATAGACGACGGGCGATTATTCTGAACAATGACGCCGAAATAAAAAATGCTGTTACTCTAATTACGGAAGTTACTCCATCATATAATACCCAGGATCGTAACAAGGTGATTTTTCAGAATTTACGCGGTCAAAACCATCCGTATTTTACCGAATATACATTTTTACGTGATTTGTGTTTGCGGATATTGCGGCATGATAAAGTATCTACTGGCAATGATGAGAATCAGATCCGGGGCATTGTGTTTGATGGCGCATGGCTTTGGGAAGAGTATCTGGCAACCTTATTAAAGCCGATGGGCTTTGAACATCCGGAAAATAAAACCGGAAAAGGACGGCGGTATTTGTATACCGATAACAGCGGTTGGATTTATCCAGACTTTATTGGCGAAAAATCTGTACTGGATGCAAAATACAAACAACTGGACGACAATGATGTTTCCCGGGAAGACCGTTATCAGCTTATTTCCTATATGCACGTTTTACAAAAAGATCTCGGCTTTTTGTTGCATCCCACCCGCAACGATTGTGCGGTAAAGCCAAATAAAGAACTTTGCGGATACGGCGGAAAAACAGGAACGTTTGCTTTTTGCATTCCGCAAGCTCCCGATTGGCTGGATTTTTGCAATTTGATGAAAGAAGCGGAAAATATTTTCTGTGCCAACATATTACAATATATCAATTAAGACAAAAGAAATAAAGTTTACAAATTTCCCGTCAAGTGGCAGAAAAAGTTTACAAAACGCTGCCGTGACCTCAAAGAAAATATATTTGCTGAGGGGATTTTGCGTTTTTAGGGGCAATAACGCAAAATGTGCGCAAAATACCTGACACTACCAGTCTTTCAATTTTCTGCAATTTTCTACTCAGTTCTGGCACAAACCGTCGAAGAACCAAAAAATTCTGATTTAACAAAAATAAATACATAACGGACTTGAAATTTCGGTTGAGAAATGTAAATTATTTGTAGGCGAGACAAAATCACTCAAAGGAGAAGTATGATTATGAAAAAAATTATGTTGTCGTTGTTTTTGGCGGTATTATCCCTCGTTGTTTCTGCTCAATCCGTTACCTTGCGGTCTCACAACAACCTGGTCGGACAAAAAAGAATTCCCCATAAAAAATTGTCGGCTGAACAGGTTGCGCTTAAAAACAGCATTGCTTTTATACTGTATGACTGGCAAGCGTACAGCGAAACATTACCTGCCCGGGATGCAGCAAAATGGAAAAATAAGAAACTTACCCCCGGATTGATTAAAACTCGTAACGACAGTTTACGGATCAATCACAAATATACGGTCATTTCCTCAAAGGAATTCAAGAATAAAAAGAATGTTATCCTGGAAGAACAAATCCAAAAAAACAAAAGTCGCTATAGTGTAACCTTGATAAAAACGGCAAGCGGCTGGGTCGTAACGAAATATGAGGTTGCCAAGTAAAAGAATCAGGTTTTCATAAAAGCAAAATAAAAGCATAACAGTCCGGTAAACATGTCCGGACTGTTGTAAATTTGTCGGGATGTATTGTATGTTAACAAATGATCACCTCCTTACCAAATAACACAAAAATCCCTGACGATGTATTATAACAGCATATTTCCGTAACTTAAAAATTCAGTACGCCGATATGTTTTTTTCAAAATGGTATCGGACAATGAACTTGAAAAGTTGATAATGTATGCTATAATAACACATGGATCGGGCGTCGTAATAAACATTAAAGATTTGAGTGTTTTTAATGTATAACAAGGCCCGGCAAATTCAATGACACAACTGGCTTCTGAAAAATCAACAACCGGACGGAATGATCAAATCGAAAAAATCACTTACATTCTTCCGATCGTTCCTGAAGCAATAAATGAATCACTGAGAATGGAGTTTTTTTATATGAACACCACCGAAATATCATTCCAGAATATGTATTCTTTTTTGTGGGAGAAACTTTTTTGTCCGGAAACCAATCTTTTCTATGACCGCATCGGTATCGGTGACGACCGTTTTGCGGATTTGCCGTGTCCTGAAGAAATCGCGAAACAATTCCCCAATCCCAATGGTTGGGGCACCGGAATGGAAGACAGTTCCATCAATGGGGGACACATGCTGCTGACATTGTCCCGTCTTCAAGCATTGACCGGGCAGGATTTTTCGGAAGAATGTGGTAAAATACTTGCGGGAATACGATTATGCGAATCCGTCCACGGCAGGAACGGTTTTCTGGTCAGAAGTGTTTCTCATGTGGATCAGAAAAGTTGTTATTTCAACAGTTCCCGGGATCAAATTACAATGGTCGTTGCCGGGTTGTATGATGTCTATAAAAGAATTCCAACGTTGCCGGAAGCACAACGGGAACTGATCCGGACAATCCTCCGGGAAATCGCACAATATTGCGGGCAGACGGTCACGCCGGAAAATCATTACAGTTATTTACGACTGGATGGCGGCAAAGCACTGGTTTCCGATCTGTGGGATTGCGATGTTCATGAAATGTTGCGCCTGCCTATGATTTATGCTGCCGCCGGGGAAATTTGTGAGGAAGAACAATTCCGTCTTGCGGCATTGCAATACATGGAAAAAGGCTTGCAAGTCTCCGAAAAATTTGCAAAAGAAAAATATTATTGGGATTTCTGTCTGATTCAAATGCAGCTGTCTCTGGATGTCTTGCATCAATGCGATTTCCTTGCCGTTTATCATGAACGGATCGGACGCTTGATGGATAATGTGGGATTTGCTGCCAACCGGGAATTTTGCAACGTTTTGACCCGATGCGAAAATTATACCGGTGATTGGAATGTATATAATCCCGATTGGCGTACCTTACCCATGCGGGTCACGGCAATGACATTAAAGGAGACACCCCACAATGCGGTGTTCGATTCTTATACCTATCTGAATCCGGTTTATATTCCCGAATTTGCAGTAATCGTGGAATATCAGCGCGGTTTGGGAAATTATCTTACCGCTGCCCTGCTTGCAAAATCGTTGTCCGTTGCAAAAGAAGATTACGAAAGATTTCTTGCGTTTTTGAACAGGCAGGATTTCTCCGCTTGCACACATGCCGGTCCCTTCTCCCTGCTTCATGCGTTTGCACTTGGAAAAGAACTCTTTTAATTGCACAACGATCCCGTAAATTTCAAAAAACAAGTAGTTTCGCCTTGTTTGAACGGGATCGCGTCTTGCTTACCGGCATCGGCAAACGAAAACGTTCCGGCTCCGGCATTTCTGCACCGGAGAGAAAAACGGCATGACGGTATGAAATTACGCATCATGCCAGAAGAGGCAAATTCAAAAGACCGACAGAATTTGATTGAAAAAAAATCGCCTTATCGACGGTTTGTGCTGTTAAAACAAATCTTGTTTGAACTTGATTCCATGAATCAAGTTCACAAATCGTCAAGGAATCAATTTACAATCCTTTGAACAGAGGATCGTTACGGATTTCATCCGGCAGAAGTTCTCCGGTTTTCTGCAAGGCTTGCAATTGTTCACGCAAGGCAATGTAACGGCGGAAATCTTTCATGATTTGCTGCCGATTCTTGGAAGTCCGGAAGGCTTTACGGGAATCCGTGATCGCTTTATTCACACGGGCAAGATAACGTCCGACTTTCTCCACATCCGCCCGGGCGGTAATGCGGAAAGAAGCAGTGGAATCCAGCAATTCCTTTTTGTCGCCAACTACTTTGATATTCAACGTATATTTTCCCGCAGGAATGTTTTTCACATTCACATACGCCGGAAATCCGGTGGCAAAACCGGGTGCCGGGGGAACAAAGGATGTTGTGCAGGAGGAAACGGCTTTTCCGTTCTCATTCTTCAAGGTCATCGTGACTGCGGCTTTTTTTGCGGGGATGGCAAATCCGGCAACACAGTCGATTTTATAACGGTCCGCAGTCCCTTCCAGGAGCATCAACGTTTTTTCCGGCAGAGCAAATGCAATATTTTTCCCGAGGAAATCAGCACGACCCATTCCGTGGATCAGGAAATATGCCAAAGACATGGAGGGATTTTTTGCGATGGAAATTTTTGTCTGGCCCATGGCTTCCGGTGAAAAATATTCGGAATCACACCAGAGATAAAGCTGTTTGTGATCCTGATAACGGATCCCGAAAAGCAATCCGGCGGCAGAATCCACAACCGCATAAGCATTCCGGGTCGTGGAATGAGGTGTTCCAACTTTCGGAGTTACCAATTGCAAACGGTCATTGGCATCCGGTTTGAGCAATTGGAATGACCGGTCGGCACCATTTTTGAACATGCGGAATTCGGGACGGTGTTTCAATTCGATGGTTTCCGCATTTCCGCCGCCGTGGAAACGGACTGCGGATTTGAGTTCAAAGACAAAGGTTCCGGGATGGAGTTTCATTTCCCGTATGAAAGTAGTATGTTTTTTGATTTGTGATTCGCCCTGCATCCGGATAAGTCCGTTTTTAACGTTCCAATCCATCGCCGCTTGTGGCGTTTTACCCCAAATATCGAACAAATCGACAAATCCGAGATTCTGGAACGATTTCAGATTCAATTCTCTGTTTTTCATACTGTCACGGAAAAATTCCCGGTTCAGAAGCTCATCTTTGAAAGACACGATCGCCCCGTTACAGGAGGGAATACATTCCAAAGTCAGCCATCCATTGCTGAACACATAATGAGTACGATCCTTCACTTTCTTTTCCGTCACACGCATTGCGGAAGGGGCGGAAAGGACTTCTGCCGGTTTCATGGTACGGATCTCATAATCGCCGATCGTTTCTGCCAGAATACTCCAACTTTCGGCTTTCGGAATATTCCAATTCCGTATTTCCAATACAAGATCCGGAAAATACAAACGGTTGATCCCGTTCCGTTTGATCACTGCCTGCCGGACATCTCTGCCCCGTTTGGCAGTAATGATCCAATCCCGGGATGTGGAGGATGCACGGTCGATATTCAGAACAACATCATCGACCCGGATGGTATTGGCGCGGGGAACCTGTTGACGGGGGAATTTGACTTCCGCCGCATAAATAACGGCGGTCAAAAGGAAGAAAAGTGCGAATAAATGTTTCATGATTATTTACCTCCATCAGCAAAGCGTACGGCAATGAATCTTGCGCCTGCGGGGAATGTGGAAACGGCAACGGTGTTACCTTTGAATGCAATCGGCAAACCGGTTTCGATGTCGTACGCCTCTGCAATGCGCCGGTGACATTGTACGGGGAGTTCCCGCCACTGATCGGTTTTGTTGAGAATTGCCAGATAATAATATCCGTTCTTCCCCTGCCAGGGGTACAGAAGACTATCCTTTGCCGCAACAAACGCAACACGGTTATCCATCGATTTTTTCAATACTTCAGAGACAAATGCACCATCCGTATTTCCGGCGATGGAAAATCCGGTACAGATCACGGTCCCCTTGCCGTATTTGATACGGACGGCGGCAACATTGGAGTCGGCATATTTTGCCAGAACTTCCACGTTATCCGGATCGATCATTTCAAATGTCAGATAGGCGGCACCGACTCCTTCCTGGGTCAAAAGATCCTGTACGCCTTTTCCACCGGCAAGTTGTTTACCGGGTGTGGCAATGGGAACAAGACCGAGTTCGTTGTAAATGCGGTTATCTTCTTTTTTATATTGATCATATTTTCCCACCTGACCTTCCAGAATAAGTTCGCCGCCGTTTTCTGCGAATTTCAGGAGTTTTTCCATGACTTCGCCTTCCAGATAATAAGCCTGGGGAACGATCAGCGTCTTGAGATCGGAAATTTCATTGTTTTTGACTCTCTGTCTGGGAATGGTGACGTAAGAAATCTGTTTGTCATCCAGCAGTGCGTTCCAACTGCCCATGTGACGGAAATAACTGCAGAAGAAAGAGTCTGCCAAACTGCCATCCGTCACGCCGCCTCTGCCGTGAGATTTTGTGACGAAGGACCAATAGATACCGGTTTTCGCGTGATCTTTCGGCATAACTGCGCCCATCAGATTCTGCCATTTTTCTTTCCAGCGGTTGAATTCTTTGAATTCAGCACCGGCAAGGAAAAGTCCGCCGTCATTTTCCGCCAAACGGGCATTGTTGCCGTGGAACCATTCGAATGGAGCGAACTGGCTCATGCCCTGGATCGCATGATAAAGCATGTTGTAACGATGGGATTTCTGCAATTCATCTTCACTGTTGCTCCGGTTCCAGGAGTGAGAACCGCCCAGCCATTTCGGCTCGTTGTTGTCGGCAAGCTGTCCTTTCCGTCCCAGATTGATCTGATACCAGGGGGCAGACGTGGGTGTGTTGTGAGAAGCGGCAAAATCCAGCAGACCGCAGAATTCATAGAATTCAACAGCCTGCAGGGGGGACTCCTGATTGATACATGCGGTCAATTTACACGCCGGATCGTATTTCCGGAATGTTGCAGTAAGATTTTTGTAGAAGTTGAGAAATTCTTCTGCACGGAAACTGATCCAGTCGTAATGATTTGCATGTTCCTGCGGCGTGGTGTGGACCTTCAACGGCGGGTAAATTTCGTCAAAGGATTTCCAGTTGGTGTTCCATGCTTTATTGAGATTTTCAATACTTCCGTGGCGTTTTTTCAGAAATTCCCGGTACATGCGGAACCCGTATTCGCTGTAACCGCCGACGATCATCCCTTCATGAGAAACGGAGCGGGTATGAACCCCTTTCAATCCGGCGGAACGTTTTGCAATAAAGTTCAGCAGTTCCTGGAATTCCGGAGATTTTGCAGCAGAGGAAATGATTCCGACGCCGCTTTTGTTGAGCGTATATTCAAACCGGTTTTTCGGTTTGCGTTTTGTGCCTTTTTTCAAATCCACAATATAGGTGGTATCATCGTATTTCTGCACAAGACTGTACGGGATCATGCCGGTTGGAATCTCGTGGGACGTAAATTTCGTCATCCCGGTTTCTTCCACATAACGGGAGAATACATTCTTGACATAACGGTCTTCCTTCAGTACTTCCGGCGTTGGCACACGGTATCCGCCACGGGAGACATAATTGGGACTGCAACTGCCGACGATCCCCAGGCGCG
The DNA here is from genome assembly GCA_017503545.1 of Lentisphaeria bacterium. GTDB lineage: Bacteria > Verrucomicrobiota > Lentisphaeria > Victivallales > UBA1829 > RGIG8244. The sequence goes on from JAFVSW010000233.1 coordinate 26,166, forward strand.
CCATGGCACGTCCGTTTTCATATTCCGTGAACCCGGGTGCGCCGCCCCAACTCAAGGGAAGATAATCGGAATAAGATGTTTTGATGTCGATGATGCCTTTTTCCGGCATGACAAAGCGTTTTCCTTTATAAGCTGCCAGATATTTCTGTTCCAATGCTTTGCCCTGTTTCAGAAACGAGTCAAGTTTGCTGATTTGTTTTTTCACTGCGGCAAGCAGACGGACTTTCCGTTTAACAGCAAAGGGGAACCGGTTGAAGCGGAATTTTGTATATTGACTGAACAAATCCAGACATTCATTTTCCAGTGTCAGAAATGCTTTTTCCGGGTTGGCATACACTTTCATCCCCATCCGGATGGCGTTATTGCGGTAAAAGTAAAGATCTTTATAGTGATAGATCATTTCATTATAACGCAACTTCAATTCCGCAGTCTGCGCTTTCAAAACATGAAGATTGGTCCAATATTCTCTGGATGGTTCATCTTCCACCGGATTACGCACAGAGGTCAGCAGAAATTTTATATATTCCTTTGCCTGATCACTATACAACAATTTCAATGCCGGATCTTTTTGGAAGTCTGCGCACACAACACTCGCCGCCGGGAAGAATTTGCAGAAGTGACGGACCATTGCGGTATGCTGTCCCAGAATTTTACCTTTGGCATCATGTATGGCGATCAGATTGACATCCATACAATCGTTATATTCCATTTTGCCGGTACTGAGGGGACC
>JAFVSW010000039.1 GCA_017503545.1 Lentisphaeria bacterium
CTTTACACCATCATAATATTTTTTTGTAACTCTAAATGCATATTTCTTTATTTGTACAACTAAAAGCTCATTTTTGTTTTTGTAATACTGAATGCAAAGTATGCTATTTACAGGTGTGCGTTTACTTTTTCAATTATCAAAACAGTGAATATTTGAAAAAAAATCCAAGTTTTTCTTGAAATTCCGGGAAATGTGTGCTATAATAACCCTGTATCATTATTTATATTGATACTGAAGTCGTTTTTTAAACAATATTAATATTTAAAACAGGATGAAAAAATTATGCTTTCAGCTCTCAGTGTAATCCTCTACGGTGCAGCAGTTCTTGTCTCCTTGCTGCTTATTGCTCTTGTCTTGGTTCAGCCCTCCAAAAGCGGCGGATTTGGTTCCGCATTCGGCGGTCTTGGCGAAAGTGTGTTCGGCGCACAGGCAATGAGTCATCTTTCCAAGTTGACAGTCATTTTTATTACCGTTTTCTTTGTGGTGACATTGCTTCTTGCTGTCGTCGCGGGTCATGCAAAAAATGAAACGACTACTTCTGTTGTTGCGGCAGAAGCTACGGCAATGACACCTGATGTTTCTGCAAAAGATGTCAAAAAAGTGGCAGTTGAAACAAAAGAAGCGGCAAAAAAACCGGCACCCGCTCCTGCAAAAAAATGACATTTTATTTCGTTACAGTGTCGAAATACTGAAAAAAAAGATTCAAAAACAGCAAAAAACAGAACTTTTTTTGTATTTTTTGATTTTTTGGACTTGAAAGTATGGCAATGACACTGTATTGTCTGATAGTATATTAAAAAAATGAAATAACAGGTGATTGATATGAATAGAATCGGATATATCCTGACTCTGATCAGTGTCTTTGTGTTTGCCGGTTTGAACGCTTATGCTCAAACGCGTACTCCTGTTCCGCAGCAGACGAACAGAAGTTCTGATTTTGGCATTTACACTATGCTTACGAAAGTTGCAGACAGCAAGGATGATGATGAAATATATCAGAGATATGCAAATAAAATCAATGAAAAAGATTATTCAGATTGGTTATTTATTGATGTGAAATTCCCTGTTATTACTCCTTCTTCCCGCGATTCCTGGGGGATGTGGGTGGATGACTTGGAAGTCCGTTTGGAAATCATCGGTTATTCCAATACAAAAAATGGTCGCAAGCCTGTGATGCTGCAATTTACACAGCCGTTGAATGCAGTTATGGCTGACGGCAAAAGTCATCATGTCCGTTTCTTTGTCCCGCCATACGCTTTTTACCGTTATCTGGCAACAACGAAAAATAAAAATGAGCTCAGAAAACGCATTGGTCAAATGTACATACTTGCCACCGTGATGTGGCGTGGGAACCCAGTCAGTTTTATTACATCAACCGGGAAAAATGCACCGTCAAAACGCAGTATTGTAGAAAATATGCGGAAAATGCGCGATCGTCGGAGTGATCATATTGACAATGCGATCCTCCCTGCTGAATTTACTCCGTGGAACGGGCGCAGTGTGAATCGGTTTGAAAGTATGAAAATCAACATGCAGCAAAGGAGTCGTTGATTGTTATGGCGAAAGTACCGGATTTAATTCTTTGTGTTGACATTGGCAGCACCTGTATTAAAGCAGCGCAGTTTTTCTCCGCACCGAACGGTGATTTGGTGTTGGAGAAGTTTGCGTATCAGGAATTCACAAGTGACAGTGAAGATTCCGATGATGTTGATTCTCTGTTGCATGCTTTATCCGAATTGATCGTAAGCAATCAGTTCGATGCCCGGGCAACTTATGTTTCTGTTTCCGGACAGAGTTCTTTTACCCGATTCATTAAAGTTCCTGCCGTATCCGCAGACAAAAATAAAAGCCGGGAAATTATCGGATATGAAGCAAAACAGGCAATTCCTTTCCCCTTGGATGAAGTGGTGTGGGATTCCCAAATTATTTCCGCAGGCGATGATGCCGATGTTTCTGAATACGATGTTCTCCTTGCCATCTTGAAAAACGAAGTCGCATATCCTTTGGTCGACTGTATTGAAAATATTGGTAATGAAATCAAAGGTATCGAAGTTTCTGCCACTGCAGCTTACAACGCCGCACGTGCCAATAATGTTGGCAGCGAACAGTGTGAAATGATGCTGAATATCGGCGGTAAATTCTCCTCTTTGATCTTTCTTGATGGTTCCAATATCTTTATCCGCAGTATTCCGATTGCCGGGTTGACGATTACCCAACAGATTGCCAAGGAATTCAATATCTCCATTCCGGAAGCAGAAGAATTGAAACGCCGGCACGGCTTTGTTGCGCTCGGTGGTGCATATGAAGAACCCGATTCTGAAGTCGCAGCGACTGTTTCTAAAATCGTGCGCAACGTGATGACGAGACTTCATGCGGAAATCAATCGTTCCATCAACATTTACAGAGCTTCTCAGGGTGGTCGCAAACCGGAAAAACTTTACCTCAGCGGCGGCAGCTCCATCCTTGCGTTCACTCCCCGGTTCTTCTCTGAAAAACTCCGTATTCCGGTTGAATATTTCAACCCCTTCCAGGTTGTAACGCTGGATGAAAATATTGACCAGGAATTGTTGCGTGATACGGCACACCTTTTCTCTGAATTGATTGGTTTGGCATTGAATCATATCGGACATACGCCCCTTTCGATTTCGTTGATTCCGGAACCGGTTCGGAAACAGCAGCTGTTCAAAATCAAACGTCCGTATTTCTATGCAACATGTATTGCATTGCTTGTTTATCTTGGTATTACCTATTGGACATTGGTCAATCAGTCCGGTGACATTCAAATGAAACAGCAAAAGATCGAACGTGAACTTGCCGCGAAGCGGAAAGTAAGCAGTTCTGTTCAGAATGCATATAACAATTTCAAGAGTCTGGAAGGAGAATACAGCAAAATCACAGATATGTTGAAGTATCGTGAAAATTGGATTGTTTTCTTTGACCGTTTCCAGAAATTGGTGCCGGATAATATCTGGTTTTCTAAAATTTCAATTGACACCAAAGCGAAAGTGGAAAGAGCGTCAGCTGTCAAGAAAAAAGAAACGACAGAAGTTGCTCCTGATCCCGGAATGGCGCGTAGCGGATTCAGTTTCGGTGCTCCTGATTTCTCAATGGCGGCGCAGAAGAAGGAAGAATTGATCCCTGCCAAAAAGTGGCTGAATATGGAAGGCTACATTTTCATTGAGAAAGGTCGTGACGTAAAATTACAGGAAGCTAACCATGCTGCAAGCCGGTTCTCCAGTGGTTTGCAGACATCAGAGCTTTTCATTGAAACGGATCCGAATTTGATTCAGGACGATTCCATTTACGATTATAATATTACGGAATTCCGTTATTCTATTGAATTGCAGAAACCGATCAATTCTAAAGCGTTTACTGATCTTATCCGGAAAAAAGCCGGTGATAAATCACAACAGGGAAAGAAGGATTGAACTGATTATGAAATTACCAAACGTTATCCGGAAAAATAAGTCTTTAGCAATTGTTGTTCTTGTAACATTCCTTGCTGCATTGTTTCTGATTTTTGAATGTTTCATTGTTCATTCCAAAATTCAGGAAGGTATGACTGCAATCGAAAATGCGGACCAGGAAATTCAGCGGATCAATAACCGAAAAATGCCGAATCCTGTCAGAGCCAGTTCTTTGATCATCAATAAAAACAGCCATGAATTGCGGACAAAGATTGATGAACTGTATCGTACATTCGGTAATCCTTACCGTAAAAATTTGATTGCATTTCTCAACGATCTCAATACGAAAGATGGTGATGTAGAGTTCTCCTTTACTGAATCTAAAATCATCGAGCTTTTCCGCGAAGCCTGGGATGAATTTTACAGCAATAATTCCAGAAGCGAATCCGAACAGGTCGATAAACGGGTGCTGGTTGATGAACGCAATAAGATTTATGATTTGTTTGTGACCAAATTGACCGGCACTCCAGTCAACAAGTCGTTTGATAATGAGCAGCAGAAGAAGGATTGGGAAGCACGTGCCAGAAACGTGTACAACAAAGCATTCGACCGTTTCCATGCAAACCTCAAGAGCTCCACTCTGGAAGCAAATTATATTTCTGCGAATGATGCAAAACATATTCTGATGCAGAGTTTCGGTTTGCCCCGGACAATGTCCAGTCAGCAATGTAAGGCCTTTATTGATGATATTCAGTTACGTTTGGAACGGGATCTTTCTATCATCCCGGGAATTCAGTTTACTGTGAATAACGAAGGTAAAAAAGTTCCTGCCACACGGAATCAGATCCATGCAAAGGTATTGGAATTCAGCTATAATCATAATAATACACTTCCTCCTCCCGGAAACGTGGAAAATATCCTCAATCATTATACTATCATTGAAGATTTGTTCTACCGGATGAGAAAAGCTGGTGTGCAGACATTGGTCACTCTCGGTTCTCCATTCAGTGCGAAACCCAGCGGAGACCCTTCCGGTGATGTGATCCGTTATACGGATTCTGAACAGGATATGGATTTGTCATTCAAAAAGTATGTGTATGAGATCACGATTAAGTCGACCGTTGATCAGGTTCGTAGTTTTGTCAACGAACTTCATAAAGCATATCATGATTATCGCGTATATGAAATTGAGGAAATGAGTTTCCATCGTGATCCCTCTTTTAATGAAGTCAAGGCTGCAAATGATGCCTTGAACAAATTGAAACAGAAGGAAGAAGAACAGCGTAAGAAGGACGGCGAAACGGGTTCCGCTGATGATAACAACCGCAATGACAGTGTTCCTGCTTACAATGTGAAAAAGAAGTACACAAGTTACGAAAAAAGTTTGATATACTCTGATGACAGTTATGGAAAAACCGTTATTGGTGCAGCCAAAGGACGCAGTTTGGTCATTGCTTACATCAAAGTCAATTATATTGTGTATACCGGAAATATCATTGAGAAGAAGTAAGAGTATAAGTTTAGAGAAGGATTTGAATTATGAATTTTTTCAGTTCGCATTATGAAAAGGTGATACTCCTCTTTTTCCTCGTTCTTTTTATTGTTATGCTTCTGTTGCAGGTCAACTTTATGCAGAACGTGCAAAATCAGAAGATCAATGCAATTATGCAGAAAGTGGAACCGCCTACTGACCAGAAAGCGATATCATATTCCGACCCGGTATACAGCATTGATTCTGTGTTTAATAATGTCGTTGCCTGGAACAAAGGAACTATTCAGGGGGCTGCTGCCAGAACGGGATTGCTTAACTGCTTTGAATTGTCAGTTTGCCCCTTCTGTAAAGATTTGATTCGTTCTGATTATTTCCCGACTGTTGCTTCTCCGACAACAAGAAATTGTCCGGTTTGCTATGAACAGTTGAAAATCAAGCAGAAAGCACCGGAACAGCCGGTTGCACAGCAGAATGCTGATGGCGGCAAGCAGCAGCTTGACTCCAATAATAACTCTGTTCCTGATGATTGGGAAAGATCCTATAATGTATTTTCCAATTCTGCTGATGATATTGATCGTGACCATGATGAAGACTTCTTCACTACATGGGAAGAATATAAGTTGCAGAAATACAATCCGAATAATGCGAAATCTCACCCCGCATATATCAATTGCATCACTTTTGCACGTCTGAATGTGCGTGAGTTCAAAAATCTCCGTTTCCGCGGTGTTGATAGTCATCCCGGTCAGAATGTGAAAGATTGGAGTTTGAAGTTGGAATATCAAGGTGCCAATGCCAGAAGACCGCGTATTTCCATCAGCGAAAAGATTGGCAGCAGATTTAAACATGGCAGAGAAGAATTTGAAATTCTGAATTGTTATCCGGACAATTTACAGAGACCTGGTACCAAGACTTATATCACGATCCGCCGCGTTGGTACAAACGAAACGATTGTTTGTCATTATATGAAACCTGTTTATGACCCGATTCAGGAAGTGGTTCTGCGTAATTCTCATCCGAAGCAGACGATTGTTTGCAAAATTGGAGAAAGTTTCAGACTTGGTAACGAGAAATGCGGCGTTGAAGTTTATAAAGTCCTCAGCGCGGATGAACAATCCGCAGTTGTGCAGGGGAAAAACAAGAAGAAAATCAAGATTGACTTTACGCATAAACTTGGTGAAATTGAAAAACGCCCCGGCAGTAATGCAAGTGAACAGACGGTTTCTTCTGATTCAGAATTCAAACCGATTCAAATTGAAAATGAAAAACCGCGCCGTCCGGTAAACCGCAGACGCCGTGGAATCAGAAGATAAGGTAGATTATAATATGAAAATAATAGATATAAAAACGAATGAGGATCGTGCCATGAAGAGGTATTCTACAACACCGCATCAGTCATGTATCGTACGGGTCATGCCTGTGATTGCCATTCTCGGTTTTACTTGTGTTGCTGATCTTGCAGCACAGGATGCCGGTCGGAACACAGCGCAGGATGCCATGCATACTGAGACAGAGAATTATTTTTCCGCTCAGGAGCAATATGTATTGAAATCTCTTTCAATGGCAAGTAAATCCATTGAAAATAAAGATTATGAAACTGCGCTCAAGATTCTTGATGTCTCCCGGAAAATCCTGGATTATGCTGCACAGAGCAGACAGTGTACCATCACGGATGATTTGAGAAAATCCTGGGATGATCTTTTTGTTGAATTGAGCGGCGGCGATTATGAAAAATGCTATGCGATTCTTTCTAAAATCGATTCTGTCACCAGTAATGCACCGAAAGGCATGACAAGTTTGATGGTGCAGCAAATGCGCGATAAATGGGGTGCCCTCAAAGATGCTTGTATCAAATCTTATGCGGAACATTTGTATAATGAAAGCCGGGATCATTTTATCAATGTACTGGCGGAAAAAGATTCTGCGAAAGCCGCTGAAGAAGCAGCAAAAGTACGTGCATCTCTCAATGCTGCGCTTTTTATGCATTATACCGGTTCCAAATATGGAAAAGAACAGGATTTGAAAAAAGCGATCTCTCTTGGCAATCATGATTTTTATAACAAGATTCTTGCTATTCAAAAACAGTGCAGTAAAATTACGGATTATAAAGAGTTTATTGACAAGACCAGCTTGGAATCTCAGGATCCTGCATACAAAGACAATCAGCTTCAGATCCATAAACTTTACCGTCAGGGCGAAACGCTTTACCGTAAACGTAAATTTACGGAAGCCCGTGATAAAATGGAACAGATTCTGATTCTTGATCCGTACAATGACAAAGCAATCCAGATGCTCAGCCGCATTTACCGCAAGTTGTATATGGTTGCTGATATGCGCATTTACAATGAATTGCTCCAGGAACAGGCTTTGATTGAATGGCGTTGGGTCGAAAATATTCCTGCCAAAGCTACGGAACAGGATGCCGCTCCTCAGGAGTACAAGGGAACGGATTCCCCGCTTTATGAAAAAGCAAAGGTTATTATTATTCCCTCCATCAATTTTGAACAGTATACGGTTCGTCAGGCAATTGATGAATTGATGGTCAAGAGTCAGCAAAATGACCCGGAAGGTACAGGGGTGAGCATTACTCTTCAGACCTCCAAAAACCACAGCAATATTTTTGATCAGAAAGTTTCTTTCTCTTTGCAGAATGTTCCTCTGCTTGTTGCGTTGCGTTATCTCTGCCTCCATTCCGGTTTGAAATTCCGGATTGATGAAATCGGCAAGATCATTGTGATTGGTCTCGGCAATGAGATCATGCACGGTAACACATTTGTGCAGCATGAATTCCCGATCCGTCGTGTCACGGTTGACCGTATGATTGACTTTGAAGTCAAGACGACCAACGATGAAAAGAAATCGGAAGATAAAGAATTCAGCGTTGAAGGTGCATTTGAAGATGATAAAGTGGAAGACACTTTCAAATCCGGTGCCGGCGCAAAAATGGCGAATGCCATTGAAATTCCGGATTACAGTCCCAGACTGAAACAGTATCTTATCAATCTCGGCTTCAATTTCCCGGAAGGTACTTCCGTTGGTTACGATGTGAACTCCAGCCGTCTGACCCTGAAACATACGCCGGAAGTTTTGCGTAAGATTGAATTGTTCCTGCGTGAAATTGACATTGAAACGCCCCTGGTGTTGATGGAAGCCAAAATCATGGAAATTTCCATGAATGACTTGGAAGAATTGGGTTTTGACTGGACATTGACTCATCAGAACACCAATGAACGCTGGTCATTTGCGGTTGGTTCTCCGATTCGTAAGCCGATCAGTTCCTCTACCAGTGTTTTGATCAACAATATGAATATTCTGCCAAACTTTGGTGGTGATAATATTTGGAACTTGTTCCTGACAGTTTATGCAATTGACCAGACTGACCGTTCAGAAGTGCTTTCCACGCCGAAGATTATTGCACGTAACGGCAGTCGCGGCATGATTAAAATGGCACGTGAAATGTACTTCCCGGAAGACTGGGATGAACCGGAAATCGGTACCAGTTGCGGATCCAGTGTTACATTGGAACCCTCCATTCCGAATTTCGGTGAAAAGACAGATGTTGGTATTATCTTCTCTGCCACACCGAAAGTCAGTCCGAACAATTATACAATTGACTTGAAATTTGAACCTGAAGTTACAGACCTCATTGGCTGGTCTGACTACAGTTACGATATCGTACTTGGTAAATTCGGTACTCCTGCTGATGGTCAGGTTGATACGAGTACCGGTGGTAAGTCCGGTTCTCTCCATGCAACTTTGAAAATGGCTGAAATTTCCAGACGTTCTGTTGTGACTAACGTGAAAGTTTACGATGGTCAGACTGTGATGGTCGGGGGTATGATGGTCGATCATCAGTCACGCCGCGACGATCAGTGGCCGATTCTTGGGGATCTTCCTTTGCTTGGACGTTTGTTCTCTATGGACAGTTTTTCAAGCAAAAAACATAACCTGTTGATTTCTGTTACATCCCGTTTGATTGGTGGTGACGGGTCGCCGATCCGTGCCAATCCGACACCCGGGATACCGGACTTCCGGCGTTGATGAGGAGGAATATAGAGTATGAAAAAGAATAATGTTACATATTGCAAGGAGTCAGCCATGTTCCTTCCTTTCCGAAAAACAGTTGCGATTGCGTTATTTACCGGTGCGATTTCTCTTGCCGGTGCCGAAGATGTTGCATCCTTGAAAAAGAATGATGCAGCTGAAAAGAAAAAAGCTGATATTGTCAGAGTCGATCGTGACCGCATGATTGCAGAAACTGCGATTTCTGAAGATGAACGGGTCAAGAATATTGATTTTCTTTACAAAGCCGCTGCAGCGGAATATGAAAAAGGAAATTTTACTAAATCCATTGAACTTCTGTTGAAAGCCAATGATTTGATTCGTGGGCAGGAAGGCGACAAACTTTCTGCTGTTTTGCAGGATAAACTGGATAAAGTCCGTTCTTTGCTTGGTAAGTCCTACTACTATATTGCGTTGGATCTTTTCCATAAAGCTGAAAAATCTGCCAATGATGGTAAATATGATGAAGCGATCCGTTACAGCGAAGAAGCAATTGCCAATTATCCGCCGTCCAAAGAAATCATGGAGCAGATGAAGAGTAAGTATGAAAAACTCAAAGCGGATTCACTCAGACTCAAAGCTGCGACTCAGTATACAAAAGATATTATTGATGTAACGGATAATGCGGATGAAGAAAAGCGGGATTTGACCGTTGCCCGTGAATTGCGGATCGGTCAGAACTTCTATAAAACCGGTCAGTGGGCAAAAGCACGCGATCATTTCAATGCTGTATTGCGTCAGGATCCTTACAATGAAGCGGCGATTGATTATTTACGCCGCTGTTATGAAAAACTGTTGGATGCAGGCCGCAGAAGAAGAAATGTTATGGCATTGGAACGTGCTGCTGAAGTTGCCTGGACCAGTGTTTCCCCTGTTCTGACTTCTGTTGATGATGGTTTTGCACACCAGGCACAGTTCAAACCGCAGGAAAAGATCAATGCGACAAAAAACATTGAGGATAAGCTCAAACGCATTATCATTCCCTCCTTGGATATCGACAGTTTGCCTTTGAGTGATGTAATTGCAGAATTGCGCCGTCTTTCCCAGGTACATGATGTGGACAAAAACGGTGTTAATATTTTGTTGCTTATGAGCAGCAATGTTCCTGCCGCCGGTGCAAATGCGCAGACGCAGAATGATGGTGGAGCGGGAGATGCTGCCGCTCCTGCCGGGGACGCTGCTGCACCTGCCGGGGATGCACCTGCCGCGAATGATGCTGCTGCCGGTGCAGATGATGCTGCAGCCGAAGATACGGGCAGCAATGCACCTGCAAACAAATATGTGATCGAGCGTTTGAAAGTTGAAAATCAGGATTTGTATACCATTCTTCAGCATATCAGACAGCTTGCTCAGGTCAAACTTTATATTGAACCGCATGCTGTTATTTTTGCCGATCCGCAAGTTCCCTTTGAAGATTATGACCTCCGTGTTTTTATTGTGGAAACACAGGCATTGGATAACATGATTCAGTCTGCCGGTAAAGGCGGTGGTGCTGCAACAGATGGCGGAGGCGGCGGAGGAGGCGGCGCTGGTGACGGTAAAGGTGCTGGAAACATCAACAGTGCAGATGCTCAGGCGCGCAATGATGCAGTCAAACGTTATTTTGAGCATAACGTTGGTATTCCTTTCCCGCAGGGAACTGCATTGCGTGTGGAAAATGGTGTCAGCCGTATCATTGTCAAGAACACGTTGGAAAACCTTGCCATGATCGAAAAGAAGATCAATCAGTTGAACATGAGTGAATCTACACAGTGTTTGACGCAGGTCAAGTTTGTTGAAATTGCTATGAACGACTTGGAAGAGTTGGGATTTGAGTATGTTCTTGCCCGTACAAACGATGGTAAGCACACCATTGCGTATGAGCCGATCAATACCAATTACCAGACTGTTGTCGATCCCGCCACGGGCAATACTTCCAAGGAAAATGTACCTTATGTTGCGGATGAATCTTTTACCTTGGTTTATAAACCTACATACAAAGAAAATTCCACAACCGTTCTTCATGGTGTTGAAGTGACAGAAAAGTTACCTCAGAGTTCCGCTGCTCAAACCCAGGTGATCGAAAAAGGATCCCAGTATACGATTCCGCAGGATGGTGTATACTATAAGGCACCGTTGAACCTGACCAGTATTTACGGCAGTTCTGTGACATTCGGAGCGAACAGTTCTCTGGTCCGTAATGCACAGACTTCCACATCTGTGTTCTCACCTTCCGGTATTGTGACGAATGATACTGTGATCAATTGGGCTCATTCCAACAAAAAAGGATATGACATGGGTGCGAAGATGCATGCACTGGATCAGGCGGATTCCACGGATATTCTTTCTGCCCCGCGTATCACCACCATTTCCGGACAGGCAGCTGTTATCAAGATGGTAACGGAAAAATATTATCCGGATGAATGGGATGAAGCTACCCTGGAAACGGTATCCGGCGAAGGTGATGGCGAAGATATCCCTGTATTCCAGCCTTCCATTCCCACATTCGGTGATGCAACGGAAGAAGGTATTGTTCTTACTGTCCAGCCGACCGTGGAAGACAACTATGTTATCACTATGCCCATGACACCTATTATTCAGGAATTTGTTGGATGGACGGACTATTCTTATGATATCCCGTTGGAATCCGGTAACGAAACCCGCTACTATCCGAATACCTTGAAAATGCCGATTATCGAAGCGAGAACGATCAATACGACGGTGATCAGCTATGACGGTGAAACAGTTGTGCTTGGCGGTGTGATCCGTGACCGTATTGCGATTGTGGAAGACCAGTATCCGATCCTGGGAGACCTTCCGCTTATGGGACGTCTCTTCCAGTCCAAGGGCAGAGGTTCCGAAAAGGTCAGTCTGCTGATTTTCCTGAATAACCGTTTGATCAAGCCTGACGGTTCTCCGATCCGTGAAAACCAGGAACGTGGTATTCCCTCATTCCGTTATTGATAAAGTTCAGAAAGGTCCGAACATGATTCCGTTTATTGATTTGAAAAAACAGTACAATCTTATCCGCGACGATGTGATTGCCGGTATTGACCGTGTTCTTGAATCCGGGCATTACATTCTCGGGGAGGAAGTCGGTGAACTTGACCGTCAGCTTGCTGAATATACAGGTGTGCGTTATGCTCTGAGTTGTTCCAGCGGTACGGATGCTCTTTCCATGGCATTGATGGCGTTGGAAATCGGCCCCGGCGACGCTGTGTTCACGACTCCGTTTACGTTCTTTGCCACACCGGAAACGGTGGCATTGACGGGAGCAACTCCGGTCTTTGCTGATATCGATGAAAAGACTTACAATCTTGATCCCGTCAAATTGGAAGAAGCCATTGAAAAAGTGATCAAAGAAGGTAAATTGAAACCGAAATGTATCATTCCGGTGGATTTGTTCGGACAATGTGCGGATTATGCGGCAATTCGTGTGATTGCGGATAAATATTCTCTGAAGATCGTGCAGGATGCCTGCCAGGCTTTCGGGGCAAAAGATCCTTCCGGCAAAGTCGCACCTTCTCATGGAGATATCGGTTGTACCAGTTTCTTTCCTGCCAAACCCCTTGGCTGTTATGGTGATGGTGGTGCAGTCTTTACGGATGATGAAGAATTGTATAAGAAGATGTACTCTATTCTGGTGCATGGACGCAGTGCGGAAGACAAATATGACAATGAGCGTATCGGTTTGAATGCCCGTCTTGATACGATCCAGGCGGCAGTTCTCCTTGCGAAATTGAAATTGTTCCCCGGCGAAGTGGAAAAACGGCAGACTGTTGCACAGGCATATATGGAAGAATTGGCAGGTTTGGTGTCTCTGCCCGTGATTCAGCCCGGCAATCTTTCTGTCTGGGCGCAGTTCTGCCCGCGCTCTGCTAAATTTGCAGCGATACAGGAAGCATTGAAGCAGAATGATATTCCGTCAGCCCGTTATTATCCCATTCCCATGCACTTGTTGAAAGCGATGAAATATCTGGGATATAAAGAAGGTGATTTCCCGGTAACGGAAGCCTGTGCAAAAGACATTTTTGCATTGCCGATGCATCCGTATTTGGACCGTGAGATCATTCACAAGATCGCAACTGTAATTGCTTCTGTGGTCGGTTGAGATCGATATTGATTCTGTCAGATCAAAAACGTCCGGTGAAAGCCGGGCGTTTTTTTTATTTCTACCGTATGGATAAAAGGGGAATGTGTTGATAAAAAACTGCAAAAAAAACTGGTATAAAACCATGATTTTTACTTGACGAAATGCGTTCTGCGGTGTATTTTACCGGATGTAGAACAGTATCATGAATAAGGAACAGAAATTATGAGTATATATCAGGAACAGGAACCGCGTAAAAGTACGCTGATACTGTGTATAACTCTTTTGTTTCTGTTGGCATATCCACTGTGGCAGATCGGCGAACGGGAATTGTTCTGGAATGAAGGTAAATATGCCAGCATTGCAGCGGAACCGATGGGCTTTCCACCTGTTATGATGCCTCATAATCAGCTGGATGTTACTGTATATCCATTGTATCCGCTGATCGTGAAAGCTGTATCCCAATGTGGTTTCAGTATGGAATTCTCCTTGCGTGCGGTCTCGATTCTTTCCTTATTTTTGTTGACCATGATTGTATACATTGCCTGCTATCGTGCGGGAGGTGTTCAAGCCGGTGCGGCAGGGGCGGTTGCCATGTTTACGACGATATTCTGCGGTGAAAAAGCCCTTGAGGGATATCCGACCATGCTGACCGCGTTGATTCTTTATGGCGGGTGGATGTTATGGTTTGAATTTACCCTATCGAAAAGCAACTGGAACTATGCATGGCTGTCGGCAGGGGTATTCGGCTCTCTGGCATATTATTCTGCGGGGCCGTTTGGTTTGATTCTGTTTTTTGCGCCGTTACTGATACAGCAGCGTCCGTTGAATGTATGGACAAAGTTGCGTTACAGCGGCTTATATGCGGCAATTTCTTTGATCGTCATGATATTGCTTTTTTATTATGCGCCGCAATGGAATTTGACGCGTACATCCACGGCAGTTGATACGACAGTATCATCCGGTTGGCTGGAACATTTTCTGACCTATCCTTTCCGATTGATTACACGTTTTCTGCCCTGGTCATTGATGATATGGGCGCCGTTCTGTGCCGCCTTGATTCCGTTGGCACGTAATCCGCTTTTTGAAAAATATCATCGTACGCTTTTTGCTGTGACCGTATTACTGCTGTGGTTAAAGCCGGGAGCCAGTCGCGAAATGTTGTATTTGCTGCCGTTGATTGCGACGATGGCAGGTATTGATTATTGGATTGTCGTGCGCCGTTACGGCTGGAAAATATTACGTATTTTCCGGATATACGGTTGGACCATGTTGGTTTTATGTGCAGTTTCCTGCGGATTTCTTTTCTGTCCGGAATCGTTGCTGCATCATTTGCAGCCTTTATTTGATGCTGTATCCTACCGTGAAGTTTTACAACCGGTCATGTTATTGTTCGGTCAAATTGTGATTGCCGGGATTTTGATTTCAGCGGGATTGTATTACAGTCGATCTCATGTCCGTATCTGGCTGGTCACTGCATTATTTTTCAGCGGGACGATGATGTTGTTCTGGTCGATGGTGTACCCGGCGCGTACGGCATATCATGAGAAGCGTGATTTTGGGGGGCGGATCCGTGATGTATTAAGGAATGAGATTGATTTCAAAGGGATGGAGAAACCTGTTTTGTATAAAGATTCTTCCATTTCCGGTTTATACGGGGAATGTTATTATATCGGGATTCCGGTAAGAAGTGCGGATTTGAAGATGAACTTTCCGGAAAAAGAACCATTTGTGTATGTATTGTCAACCGGCGTTCCCACGTCAACAGAACGCAGCTGGATCCGGTTGCATGATATGGAATATAAAGATAAGCACCTTTATTTGTATAAAGGTCAGCTCAGAAAGGATGAATATGATGACTTCGGAGACGAATGAGAAGAAACAGTTTCTTGCCTCCGCCGCCCCTGCAGCGATTGAAGAATTTGTAAAGAAAACCGGAGAAAGTGCGTTCCGTGCGAAGCAGATTCTGGAATGGGTACACCGCCGTCGCATTGCCGACCCGTCCAAAATGACCAATCTTTCCACCGCATTGCGGAAGGCATTGGAGCAGGAATTTATTTGTAATGCAGTGAAGATTGCGGAGACATTCCCGGCTTCTGACGGTTCCTGCAAATATTTGCTTACGCTGCATGATGGTGAAGAGGTGGAATGTGCAACGATCCCGGCAGAAGACGGCAGAGTTACGTTCTGTCTCAGTACCCAGGTTGGATGTCCGGTCCGTTGTGCGTTCTGCTCCAGTGGAGCCAATGGTTTGGTGCGGAATCTTGCTGCCGGTGAAATTGTGGAAGAGTTTTTCACCCTCTGTTCCGTGATCGGTGGTATGCCGGACAATGTGGTGATCATGGGGGTTGGGGAACCGATGCTCAATGTGCAGAATCTGATTGCGGCTCTTGATATTATTTGCGCACCGGATGGTGTCGGACTGGCGCAACGGCGTATTACGATTTCCACCAGCGGGTGGACGCCGGGTATCCGTGCCTTGATTGAACATGGCAAGCAGTGGAATCTTGCGATTTCTCTTCATGCGCCGGATGATAAAACCCGTGCGCTGTTGATTCCGGATAAATTCCGCAAGCCGATTCGGGAAATTCTGACGGTGTGTGAAAAACATCGTGAGGTAACGGGTCGTCTTCTGACATTGGAGTATGTGCTTCTTGCGGGAATCAATGATTCTGTCCGCCAGGCACAGGCATTGGCGGAATTGGCATTGGGAGCCAGAGCAAAGGTCAATTTGATTCCGTACAACAAAGCACGCGGAGCATTTGAACGTCCTTCCCGTGAAACGATCAAAGCCTTTGAAAATATGTTGAAAACCCGTCGTGTTCCGGTAACAGTCCGCGTGGAAAAAGGTTCGGATTCCCAAGCTGCGTGCGGACAGCTTCGCGGTGCGCGTTTGGATAAGAAGAAAGGGGTCTGATCATGAGAGGACACATCTTTAAAAAATCCGCTGTTGTTTTTATTTCATCATCCGTGGTCCGGTGTGACTTTTTACGGTTGTGTCTTTTCTGTTGTACTTTTGGAGTTTCTTTCTTCTTGAGTACGGGTTGTTCTACTGCTTTGCCGCAAGGAGATCAACAACAATTGGCATTGATCGACACGATTCGTGATCCGCGTAAGATGAATGATTTTCAAACCGTCCTTGGCACGGTTACGGATTTGAATTTTGTGGATGAAACGGGAAAAACGCCTTTGATTTATGCGATTGAACGCGGAAATACGGTCCAGATCTGGGCAATGCTGAAACGCGGTGCAAACCCGGCATTGTTGGATCAGTACGGTTATACTGCGCTGCATCACGCAGCCGTTTTGCCGGATAGCGAAGCATTGCGTATTATGCTGGAAGCCGGTGTCTCACCCGATCTGCCCGGAGGAGACCGTATTCAAAACAAAACGGCATTGATGGAAGCCGCCCGTGTAGGGGAGGCGGGGAATGTGGAGTTGCTGTTGAAGCGCGGGGCTGATTTGACATTGTGTGATGATCGCGGCCGTACCGCATTGATGTTTGCGGCAATGGCACCGAAATATTCTGAACGGGTCGTTAAAATGCTGTTGCAAAGAAAAGCGGAAAGTTGTCAGGCGGATAAAAACGGACTTATTCCGTTATTTCTGGCAATCGATGCGAATAATCAGGATGCGGCAATGCATTTGCTTTCGCTGCTTCCGGATTTTGACAAGCAGGATCAATTTGTCTTGATCGGGCTGACGGCAATGCGCCATGCCATCGATGCCGGCAATCTGGAAATGGTAAAAGCGATTTTGGCAAAAAAACTCCCTGTAAATTCCGAGCTTTCCCGGCTTTATAAAGTATTGCAGTTTGCCACGGTTGAAGGATGGTATAAGATCCTTGCAGAAAATGATGTGATTGCAAACGGTCAGACACCTCTTTTCTGGGCGGCGCAAAACGATAATGTGCAGATTATCCTTTTGTTGCTTGCGGAGGGCGCGGACCCGACGGCGAAAGATCATGCAGGCGCATATGCGTCAGAATATTCCCGTCAGAGAGAATCGACACGTATTCTCCGGAGTGCGGCAAAAGAATGGCGGGCAAAGCAACTCCGGGAACTGGAAGAAAAAAGCAAACGCTGAGTCAGTTTCATGCCGGAATCCAATTGTATTCTTCTGCGTTTGACACCATTCCGGGAAAATACGGTTATTGCGGCTTCTCTGTCACCACTTTACGGCAGGTTGGATCTCTTTCTGCCCGGTGTCAGAAAAACCGGAAAAAAACAATTTCCGTCCGTCGGTTTGTTCCGGGAATTGGCTGTGGATTTCAAGCAGCCCAGGGACGGGACTACGCTCTGTACGCCGCGTTCGATGGATGTTGTACGGATTCATGACTCACTGGTGGAAAATACCCGTAATTATATGGCGATATGCTCGCTTGCCGCCTTTTTGCTGCGGAATTCCAGATTTATGGTGGAATTGCCCCGAACCTATCAGGCGTTATCTGTCATGCTTGGCAGATGCGCAGGGACAAAGGAAGATCTCAGCGGCTTCTGTCCGTATGTGAAACTGGTATTTCTCCATGAAAACGGATTTGTATCTGTTCCGCCGGAGAAACAGAAAACGCTGGATCATATTTTTGCGTTTGCCTTGGGAATCATCGCAGAACCGCCGCAATTCAATACGACTTATTACGGCAGGCTGGTGCAATGGATTGACGCACTGGTCAGTCTCCATTGCAATCAGGAAGTCTGATCTTTATTCCTGCCGTTATTTTCCCACTTATTTATTTTGTGAGAGCGTTATTTCCGCTGTCGTAAACATCCCCGGAATTCCAAACGGGAGCCTGACCGCGCACCTGCTGATCGAAAAATCCGAAAGACGGTCCGTAAAGAATGTCATGGCTGCCTTCAAAGATGGTAATACGGGTATTCCCGGAGATCCGGCGCAGCAGGACTTTATACGGTCCGTATGCGGGATCATCACCTTGAAATTGCAGATGTGCGGGAATGGTTTCTGTTTCCACCATATGATTGATTTCATCGGGAGAAAAACGGTCTGCTTCTTCTGCCAGGAGATTGAAGGCTTCAAACGCCTGACAAATGGGGACGGAACCGGTATGTCCGTCATGGATTCCGGTACCGATATCAATGATCGTTTTATTTTTTGCATCGGCAAGATAGGTCACAGGGGAACGGGAAGCCGCCTCTGCTGCCGCCTTGGCATCGGTTGCCGGATTTCCGCCGCAAGCATCTTCAATATGTTTCCAGTAATGCCGTTGTTTTTCAAAACATTGCTGATGCCATTTTCCCACATCAGAGATGGGACACCAGGAAGAAACCGCAGTCCAGATAGCAGAAGCCCTGGCTGCCAGCAATAATGATGCATGTCCGCCGCCGGATCCGCCGACAAGATAAATCCGGTCCATATCGACTTTACACACACTCTTTACGTAATCGACACAGGATTTCAGATCGGAGACGACCAGATCGGACCCGAGTGCCTCAGGCGTCCAGTTGGGACCGCGGAAATGAGGATAAATCAAATGCCAGTTGCGGCGTTGACAGCGGAGCAAATAATCATTCCAGCAGGAATCCCAACCGAAACTCCAAGTATGAAGAGCTACGACAAGGGGGCGTGGGTCATCTCCTTCTGCTTTATAAAAACATGCGGGTTGCATGGTTTGATCGATTTCGGAGAGAAATTCAATTTTATATTGATCCTGTTGTTCCATAATAATCACCTTACTTATTTAAGTTGAAACCGGGAATATGAATACAATATCATATTATGAGAAGATTTCAAGTCAGGCGGGAAAAAAATCCCTGTTTTACCGGGGCAATTTCAAAAGTCTGCGAAAAAGTCGGATATACCGTACCGGGGCAGAATTACATCAGCCGGTGTTTGCTGTTGCGCCATTCTCTTGGACTCATGCCCAAATGTTGTTTGATGAATCGTGAAAAATAAAATTCATTGGCAAATCCGAATGTTTCTGAAATTTCCCGGATTGTTGCGTTGGAAGTATTGAGTTGTTGTGCCGCATTGACTGCGCGCAACCGGTTGAAAAATTTTTTCGGAGAAATATTCATTCCGGCGGCAAATTTTTTGACAAAACTTTCTTTGCCCATTTTCATTTTTTTTGCCATATCATCAATGGAAAAATTGTGTTGCGGATTTTCCCGGAACAGATCAAATAATGGTTGAAAAGCCTGCAAACTCTGAAAATATTGGGAGAGGTGTGTCTGATTTTCCCGCAGGATCGGCTGGAGAAAATGATACAATAAACTTTGCAGATGTAAAACATCAGCCAGTCCGGGCGGCTTTTCTCCGGTCAATTTCCGGAAATCTTCTGTCAATTCCGGTGCCGATCCCTGATACATATCATTGCTGATCGGGATAAGATCCGGATTGGAATAATACATCAAATGGAAATGGATGCTGACCAGATCCAAGCCGTTATATTGCTCATGCTCTGCAGTATGACCGGCGGGGATAAACAACCAGCGGCCGGGTTTCATTTCGAATACCTGATGTTCCCCGGTGATCCGGCTGCGCTTTGGTGCTTCATCAAAAATATAAATGAGACGGTTGATCGGCAAAGCACGCCGCCAATGTCCGGCAAAGTTTCCGCCGTAAAAGATATGTTTTATCTTTACCGAAAAAGCCTGTGAAAGATTGATCAGTTCATAATTGTTATTTCGCATACAGAAATCCTGAATTTTATAATGGAATACATTACACTCTGTTTTTAATAATGCAAACAGAAATACAGAAAAAGATATGTTTTTTCCTGTTTTCGACATTCCAAAACGGAACTTTCCGGGTATATTATCCCATGTATGATATCATATGAAAAATAACAACAACGATATGGAGCTGCATGATGCTGAAACAATACAAAGTCGATCTTGATAAACTGTTGAATCAGTTTGATGATGCTGTGTTTGCCGAAGAAAGCGGTATGGAAAATGCTCAACTTGACCGGGAGACAGTACGTCTTTATGAAGAAGCGGAACGAAACGGACAGCATTTTACGATCACCCGGGCAAGACTCATTGAATTTCAATTGGATCATGTGCGTTTGGCGGTCAATGACTTTGATTATTTTGTATGTCTTGTGCAGCGCAATTATCTTTCCGGCAGACCATATACCAACGCATTGCATCGGATCGCCTGGCAGCGTGTCAGTAAATTTTCTGCAGGAATGCCTGCCGACAGTGCGCCGGGATATTATCTGACAAGATTGGATTTGAGTCATACCACACCGGATTGGGATGCTATTCTTACTTTGGGAATACCGGGATTATTGTGGCGGGCAGAACAGCGTTATGCAGAAACGCCTTGTGTTTTTACGGAATCGGTAAAAATCGTATATACCGCCTTCCGCCGTTTTGTTCTGCGATTTGCAGATGTTGCGGAGAAAAATGCAAGAAATGATCTTGGAGAGATGCTCCGCTTTTTGGCAGATCATGCGCCGGAAACACTCCAGCAGGCATTGCAGTTGGGTATTCTTTTCCGTCATTTGCAGGAGATCGAAGGGGAATGGGTTCGATCCAATGGTATCTTTGACCGTCAATATCTGCCATTTTATGAAAAAGACATTGCTTCCGGGCGTCTGACCGAAGAATCGGCACAGGATCTGCTGGATTGTTATTTTTCCCGTTACTATGCGGAGTCATCCGGCAAAGGCGTCGGGGCACCATTCTGTTTCGGCGGATATCTGCCCGGCAAAGAGAAAAAAGACGGTTGCAACGTGTTGACCCGTCTTGCCTGGAATTCCATGCGGAATATCGGACATGGCGACCCGAAATTTGCTTTACGCGTCAATCCGGATACGCCGGAGTCGATTTTGGAACAGATTGCAGCCTGTATTCAGGATGGTAAAAATTCAACGGTATTCGTCAACGAGATCGCGGCGCGTAACACTTTCCTGCGAAATGGAAAAGAGGAAGAAGATCTTGCAAACTTTGTGCCGATCGGCTGTTATGAACCGGCGATCATGGGGAAAGAACTTTCCTGCACGATGGAAGGGGAATGTAATGCGGTAAAATCACTTGAGATCGTACTCAACGGCAGTGATGAACCGGAAACGTTCGAAGACTTTTTGAGACTTGTACAGAACGAATTACACAAAACTCTTGTTCATGTCATGGACCTTGCCAAATTGAAAGAAAGTCTTTGGAATCGTGTCAATCCCTCTCCGGCTCTTTCCGGAACATTCAAAGAATGTATGGAACGGGCAAAAGATGTTTCTGAATATGGTGTAAAATACAACACCGGCGGGATCGTTTTCATCGGACTCGGAACACTTGTAGATGCCCTTTGTGCAGTCCGGTATCTTGTTTATGACAAAAAGAAACTCCCGCTGGCTGAATTGCGTAAAATCATGGCGGCGAACTGGGCGGATCACGAACTGCTCCGGCAGGAAGTCATTGCCCGCGCCCCGAAATGGGGATGCGGTGATCCCACGGCAGACCGGCTGGCTAAACGCATTACAGACGATGCCGGAGAACTCATTATGAATACACCTACTGTCAAAGGCGGAAATTTCCAGATGGGATTGTGGTCGATCGATCGTTGTATGTCTTACGGAAAAGCAACCGGTGCGACACCGGACGGACGCAAGGCCGGGGACCCGCTGTCCAAAAATTCAGGAAGTACCATCGGCTGTGACCGGGAAGGGATTCCCGGGTTGTTGGAAAGTGCCGGAAAACTGGATTACACGTTATTTGCCGATGGTTCCGTGCTAGATGTCATGATGACCCCACGGCACGCATCGGGTCCGGAAGGGATCCGTCTGATCATCGGAATCATCCGTAAATTTTTTGCAGATGGCGGCTATGGAATCCACTTTAACGTATTGTCGCCGGAGACATTGCGGGCGGCGCAGGAGCATCCGGAAAAATATCAGAATCTCCAAGTTCGTCTCTGCGGCTGGAATGCAAAATTTGTCAATCTGGACAAACCTGTACAGGATTGTCTCATCCGGGAAGCGGAAGGGAAGGAGTAAATACATCATGGCTGTTGCGTTGATTGCTGATATCAAGCGGATGACGCTCCATGATGGACCGGGCATCCGTTCGACGGTGTTCGTGAAAGGGTGTCCGCTGCGTTGTCTGTGGTGTCATAATCCGGAAAGCATTTCTGCGAAACCGCAAATGCTTTACCACGAAAAACTTTGTATAAAGTGCGGCAATTGTGACTCCGCGTGCCGTATCGGTGCCGTCAAAAACGGCATTATCGACCGTGCTTTGTGTGTCGGTTGTGGACGTTGTACCGAAAATTGTTTCCGTGGTGCGCTGGTCCTTTCCGGAAAAACAATGACAGCGCAGGAAGTTTTTGAATCTGTTCTGCGGGATAAATGTTATTACGGAACAGAGGGCGGCGTGACGGTATCCGGCGGCGAACCATTGCTTTATCCGGATTTTACAGCCGAATTATTTGCTGCGCTCCGGAAAGAACAGATTCATACGGCATTGGATACCTGTGGTGAAGTCCCGTTTGAGCGTTTTGAAACGGTGTTGCCGTATACGGATCTGGTTTTGTACGATCTGAAAGGGATGGATCCTGCCCGGCATAAAGCGAATACGGGGAAAGAGAATACACGGATTCTGGAAAATTTACGGGAGCTGGGACATCGAAACATTCCAGTTGAAATCCGGATTCCGTTGATTCCGGGGCATAACGATTTTCCCGAAGAACTCCGGGCGATGGCGGATTTTCTGAAAAACATCCCATCTCTGGTAAAAATCAAACTTCTGGCATTTCATGATATGGCGCGGAACAAATACAAGGAAGTCGGGCTTACGGATACGACTCCGGATGTAAAACCGCCGGACGCTGCCGCCATGAAACATGCGGCATCCTTTTTTGCTGATTTACCTCAGATAAACATAAATCAACCGTAAACCACGCCCCATCATGGGATTTGGTTTACGGTTCAGTACGGCAAAAAATATCTTTGCTCCAAACAGTGGGGAAATTTTTATTTTTCCACCACCATCAAACTGATATTATGAACAAAGGGAGACAACATCTTTGTTTGACTGCGTGTCAGTTGGAAACGGAAATACAAATATTTTGCATTCGCAGGAACTTCCATCCATTTCCCGGTCGCGATGGGCTGAAATTTCTCATCATCATACCGGTATTCGGCGGCAAAGGATCCGCCATTCAGTTCAAAATCGCAGTTAAACATCCATTTTTTCAAAAGACTGGCTTTGATCCGGCGGAGTTTGACTTCTCCTTTCTGGGGAATTGATACCATCGTTTTTACCGCCGTAAATTTTTCCGGATCGGATGTGATCTGTTCCGGCAGCAACATCAATTTATCCAACTTTGTTTTACCGCACCAGGCACCGGGACTGGGGAATGTCCAAACGTGTTCCCCGGCTTTCAGTTCATATACCGGACCGGAATGCCACCGCCACACATTCGGAGAAAGGAAATGGGAATCATGTACCGATATTTTCTCGCCGCCATCCATGAATTCACTGTGAAGATATCCCAGGTTTGTGGGATAAGTGGCATAATACCAGGCACGATATTTGCCCGGTTTCGTTACCGTGAACCGGTATTCCATGAATTTGACATCCCAAATGGAAGTATGATCTTTTTCCTGTTGGATCCGGGTATTTCCGTAATGATATTCCAAACCATTCATCTGTTCTGCTTCAAACAGAATACCATTTTCTTTTTGAGATTGAACAGCCGGAAGGAACATCAAACCTCTTGCATTCAGCACGGCATTCACGGCGGAATCAATATTGATCTTTGCGCGGAACGGTTCGGAATCCGAAGCGGAAAGAAACGCTCCTGCAATCAATAAACATAACGTTGAAACAAATTTCATTGTATATGACCTATGTTATTTTAATGCGGATTCCGGCAGAAATACACCTTTGAAAAATCCGGCAAATTTCTTGTTTTTAAGCGGGAGGAATCCGCCCATGATCAACCAGCCGCCGGGAACTTTGGTAATTGCAGTTTGTCTGGTACCCGGTGCAAACGGTGTTTTGCCTGCTGCGGTCCATTCATTCAACTGAACACCATCTTCATCCTGGGTTGTTTTGTAGATATTGCCGGAAAGTTCATCCAGATAATACATGGCATTGTTATGAACAATAAGATGTCCCTGGGCTTTTTCCGGAGATTCCACCCGTTCCCATTTCTTTGCCGTCGTACCATCTGCTTTGAGTTTGAGAGCGTACATCTTGTCCGATCCGCTTTTCCAGGTACTTTGACCGTTTGCGTAGAAACACCCTTTGTACAACGTCAAACCGCCGTTATAAATGACATTGGGATAAGAAGGCAATTGTTTCCATTCGCCCAATTCCCCGTTTTCTTTGATGTCCGCAACAACAAAATCTCTGCGATTGTAGCCGCCGAGGAAGTAAATCCGGTTATTATAAAGATATGCCTTGCAGCCCCGGCTTGCATAAGGAAGTTTCCGGACTTCTTTCAGATCTTTGACTTTTCCGTTTGCATCAACAATCCCGGTAAGAACGGTATCGGTACTCTGCCATCTTTTATTGTTGACCGTTCCTTCGCCGCCCAGCAGCCAGAACCGATCACCAAGAGTCACAATGGCTCCATTTTTCGCATCATAGTTTTTGAACATGGTATTGGTAAGAATGGAAAGTTTACCTTTGTTGGAACCATTTGTGACGGGTCGTGTCGTATACCGGGCGGCGCAAGCCTGCATGAGATACCCGTTGATATAGCAGTTCATCTGATTTGATGCAGTAACATCAGAAACGATTTCCTGCGCATAAGTAAAGGGCATGACCGAACATGCAGTTGTGGAAAGAATCAATGTAACAAGTTTGAAATTCATGATATGAAACTCCTTATTTCTTCTTCATTTCTCTGATGACAAGTAATGTATAATAACGGAACGATGGAATCGGGAAGACGGCTTCGTCATCCACCAGATTGACTTTGACCGGGTTTACGATCGGTTCCAGCACATTGCCTTCGGAACCGTACGGCTGAATAGTCCACGCTTTTACCCGTTTCAAATCTTTGAACATGCGGGAAGAAACTTCTACGCCTTTTGCCGCTTTGGTTTCTTTGATGGTGCGCCAGGAATGACGCGGATTATCCGGCGTATTCACCAGATGAATGTAATAATCTTTGTAATCTTTTGTTTCTCTGGTATATACAAAATCTTCCCACCAGATATCCCGGAGACTGTCCAGTTTGAACCGGCGGAATGCTTTTTTGAAGATTTTTACATTTTCATCCCAGTAAAACGCAGAATAACGGGTCATGATCTGCGTGAATGGACGGTATGCCGCACCTTCACCGTAAGGATGACCGCACACTGCTGCGATGATCGCTGCCGTATGGCTGTTCAAAGCCCAATACTGTTTGGATGGCAGGAAGTTGTTATATTTCTGTCCTTTTTTTGCCCACGCGGCGGCAGAGGGTCCGACATACCACATTCCCGTAGGATACATGGAATATCCGATGTGCAAGATATTGGTTTTGACATCGTTGGGATACTTGGTATGCCACAACTCATTACGCATGCTGACGGCTGTTTCTTTGACCGTGTTCCAAACATTGAGCGTATTATTTTCGATCTGATGGAAGTTATTCAATTCCCAGAGCGTTCCGGATGCCGGATCAGAAAGGATGTTGCGGAATGATCCGGTTTCCCCTGCATTCACCCAGAAATAAATATCTTTTTTGGCAGCCCGTAAACGCTGATTGACATATGCCGAAAGTTCCCGGTTGAGTGCATCAAAATCATACACTTTTGACAATTGTTTTCCGGTATGGTCAAATCCATCCATGCACCGGTATGCGCCGTCAAAATAAACCCCGTTATGTCCCAGTTTAATGACACCTTCAATCACGGCATCCATGGCAAGTTTCCATACCTCTTTCCGTGTGAAATCCGGCGAAATAAAAGACCAGCCGGCAGTGTACGGCTCATTTTTCCGGGAAAGGCCGTATGGATCCAGGGGAAGATGATATTTGAAATCCCCTTTTGCATCTTTGATGAAGTATTGGGGATGTTTTCTGCCCAATTCAAAACCGTAATTGTTGGTGGTACAGTAAATGGTCATCATGGTGCGGTGTACGCCCCATTTTTTGCTCAAAGCGGTATCTTTATGGAAATCCGCATAAGTACATTTTTCACTTACGGCATACCAGACATCGGTATCTTTATACGAGGGTTCATAAAATTTCCCGAAAGTGGACATCGCCCGGTTCCACGGCGTTGTATTGGTGAAATAGGAGGCAAACGGACCGATGGGACTGTCCCCCCAATTATCGTGGTAAAAGCGGCTGAAACGGGTGTTATACGGTTTATACCCATACCAGGCACAGAGACGGTCGCCCTGTGGCGTACCGCCGACCACATTCGGAGTGATACCGACATTCACCCGCCACCATTCGTTGATCACGTTGAAAAATTCCGATTTTGCGGAAATTTCTTTGCCGTTCTGCAAAAGGATCGCCCGGATCTCATGTCCATAACGGATTGTTCCGGAATTCCAGGCGATGGGGAACGTTTTTTCACTTCCGGCAGCCAATGAAACTTTTTGTTTTGCAATGACTTTCTGCCGGTCGATATCCCATTTATCCACCAGAATCAATTCCGCAGATTCCGCTTTATTGCCTTTGTTGGCAAGAGTTACGGAAATGATTGCTTTTTCATTGAGATTATAATTGATCTTGTTGGGAATGACCCGCAAGACTTCCGGCGCAGCGGAAAGCGTCAGAAAACAAGTAAACAATGATAAAATTACAAACGAGTATTTCAATTTCATTTCTGCACCTCACGGAGTGTAGTTTCAACGATCTGTTTCATTGCTTTGATGTATTCCGGAGAATCCCAATACGGCATTTTTCCGTCTTGCGGATCGCCCAGCGGGGATCCGGTAAAACATAATACCATTCCTTTTCCATAGGCGGCTTTTACCAGCAGAGGATCGCTGCCGCTTTTCCAGAGGACTTTTGCCTCTTTCTTGAGCCGCAAACCACGATGATACCAATAAATTGCCGGTTCTTTGCCCGCAGAAATACCGATCCCCTTGATCAATGTGCCGATATCAAATTTTTCTTTGCCTGCTGCCGGTTGAAGATCAAATGGTTTCCCGGCAACCGGAAGAAGTGCTTGCAGAATCGCATTGGTTTCGTATCCGCCTGTACCGAATGCGGAAGGTCCGCCGGTGACGATCAGGACACCTCCGTTCTGCACGAAAGATGCCACTCTCTGCAAGCACACTTCCATACTGGACAATAATGTATTTCCCATAATCATCACCGAATATTCATCCAGTGTGGAGGCAGGCGGAATCGATTTCATTCCCGGGGCACTGACCGAATAAATATCGATTTTCCATCCATTGAGAATTTTATCAAAACGGTTGAAATCCGTGTAAAGACCGAAGAAACAAACCGCTTTTTTCTGCCGTTTGACAGAACCTGCGGCAATGGTGTTGTTCCGTTGTTTTTTTGCCGGTACACTCCGCATGAAATACGGGGAGAATTCCGTCGCCGGAACAGCCTGCATACGATAACCGTTTTCCACATATTGTTCCGTTGCAAATTTCTGACCGTTCATGATTCCTGTGAAAACCGCGGCACCATGATTTTTCTGTGCCGGATGCGGAATCTTGACCGTTGCCATATTCCCATTTTTCAAAGTCATTTTTACTGCTTTGGATGCAATGACTTTCCGGTCTTTATCCACAATATCGACTTTCCCTTCCAACATCCCGTTTGCATAAGGAAGCACGGCAAGGGTCATTTCTTTTTTGCCGGAAACGCTCAAAACGGCAGCAAATTGATCGTTCATCGTTGTGATTGCGGAAAATCCTTTGACCGGGCGGATCCGGAAGGAAACGCTTTTTGTTGCTCCGGGAGCCAGATACCCGTTATCTATCATGAAACCGGCAACTTTTCCGGCTCCGGAATAAAAGGCACTGAGCGTATCCCAGTCCGGCAGAAATGCCAAACCGCGCCGTGTGACCGGATCCAGTTTTGCACACCAGCTTTCCACTGCCGCAGAGATCCACGGGGAAGTTGCGGAGTAAAAATCCAGAAACAAGCCGCTGCCGACAGGGAATGTTCCCATGGACGCGGGAACAAAAATCGGTTCATGCACATTCTGACGCAACTGATATTCATTGCGTGTTCCCCAGTAGGCGTACCGCAAGCCTTTTGTAATGTTCCGGAATTCCATTTTGACTGTGATTTCCGGAATCGCAGGGTTGAACGTATAAGTTTTCCGGTATTCCACTCCGGCGAGGTCGATGCCTGCCGATTTGGCATCTAAAATGGTCAGAAGCGTTACCGTATCTTTGGCTGTTTTTTCCACTTTCCAGCGCAGAGACGGTGCTTTCTTTTCCATCTGGACCGGGGTAAAGACATCGTTTCCTATACGGATCGGTGCTTTTTGCGGCTTGATACCGTTAAAATTCCGGATCAGCAATGCGCCGGAAGAAGAATCAACGGAAATTTTGTTGTTTGCATCTTCCGCCAGTTTGATTTCTGCTCCATACAGGATGCCGTTTGCAGTTCCCACTAAAAGCAGAAACTGCAAAAACATGTTTTTGAGTTTGATCATACAATTATTCCTTATGTTAGTTTTTTACGTGATATTCAAAATGGATAATTTTTTGCTGTCATAGCATAAGAAGAAGTGGCAGACCACGTCGGTACAGTTCCCAATGTCCCCATTTTCAGCGACTTTACTGAACCATCGACAAAACCGAAGTTGGCACGGTTGGAATGGCAGAAGGAGACCCGGGTACTTAGTGCATCCGGCGTCATAGGCGTTGCATTGGAGATCCCATCCCACGGATTGGGACTGGATGCCATTTTATCTGCAATCATAAAATGTTGTGACGGATTTTTGATTTTTGTTACGCGGGCAAATGCCTGACTGGAAAAAGAAACCGGTGACGGCACATAATAACCGCCCGTCAAAAAGCGATTGTAACCATAAGAACCCATGCGTTCAAACAGATAAGTCCCGTTTGAAGCAAGCGGTTCTCTCAAAGTCGGAAAACGCTGTACAAACGCATAATGGGACGGACATGGCAAGGTACAATAATTTACAATGTTCTTTTTCGGCGAGCCGCTCATATATTTCAGCGGAATCAATACGCGAATCCCTGTCGCTTTCCCCCACATCCAACTGTAATCGGCATACTGAACATCATCACCTAACGGAAGAAGATCATTGTAATCATGACTGTAATTCAAGGCTGCCAGACAGAATGTTTTGACATTATTCACACACTGTGTGGTGTTGCCTTGTTCTTTGACTTTACCCAATGCCGGCAGAAGCATGGATGCCAGAATCGCAATGATCGCAATTACAACCAACAGTTCGATCAATGTGAAACGTTTGCAGAAAAACCTGAGATTTGCAGTGCGCCATTTTTGCTGTTTTTTCATTCGTTACCTCCGTAAAATTATATTGAAATAAATGATCTGTTCCTAATTTAAATCAAAAATAAATTTTTTTCAAGAAATAATTTGTCGATTTTGATTCAATTTTTGTAGATTTTAAAAAAAATACTTCTCAACCGGTATTTTGGCATTAAATTTATCAAAAATATCACCGGAAACGCAACATCCGGAAAAACTCAGGTTTTTCGATTCATCCATGAATATTTGGACGGTACGTAACGCTGAACTTGATTTTATGGTACAAATGCTTCAGAGATATTTTTTATACGCGATTCAGTTTTTCAGGTCATTGCCTGTGGCATCCGGATTTACAATATATTCTTTCCGCATCGCATGAAATGTCGGAATCAATAAGGGGATCATTATGAATAACATAATGGCGGCAATTATATAAATGCCGCGGACACCGGAGAAAAAGGCGATCCCGCCGCCCAGTAAGGAACAGATAATCCCCCCCGCCGTACTGAGACTGCCGGACCAGCCGAAATACGTTCCGCGTAATTCCGGTTTGGTAATCTTGGTCAGCATCAACTGAAGGACCGGCTGCACACCGCCGGTCGCAAGCGCAGCAAAGAATCGTGCGGCGATCAACATACTGATATTGAGAGAAAACGCCATTGCCATTGTTGCGGCACCGCCGAAAATCAGGATGGGTAACAGTAATTTGCGCGGTGCCATGCGATCACAAAGCCATCCGATCAGGATACCGGAGAAGAATCCGCCCAGCGAAGCGGCGGCACTGACAATACCGGTATAAAATGCCACTTCTTTGAATTCGGAATGGACCAATTCCATCAGCATAGCCATGTAGGGCTGAACAAGACGGAATGAGATGCCGAAAATCAGGATCATGACAAAGATCCAAAGCACTGCCGGGGTCATTATATCCTTGAATTTGTAAGGGGATTTGCTGCGTTGTTTTTTTACCAGTTTTATACTGAAATCTTCTTTTGCATAAAATTGAATCAGTAAGGCACTGACTAGATAGATTCCGCCGCAAGTGAAGAACGCAACGGTATATCCGTAATAATGAACCAACACTCCGCCAAGCAGATAACCCAACATGTTCCCGGCGGAAGTGGCTGTACTCAATACACCTAGCACAAAACCGTGTTTTTCTGCCGGTGTCGTAGAGACCAGCAGGGTTTGTGCCGGGTTGACCGTTCCCGAGAAAAACGAACAGACGAACCGGACCAATGCCAACACCCAGAAATTGGGAGCCAGAGCCAAAAGGGGATAAAACAACGCGGCGGCATAACTGGCACGCAACAACATGAGTTTCCGCCCGAACCGGTCAGCCAGCATTCCCCAAACCGTGGTTGCGATACAAAGACTGGTCATTCCCGCCAGATAATAAATGGAGACATAAAGTCCGCGTATATTATCATCGGCGATATGCAGATTTTCCTTGAGCAGCAGCGGGATAAATGGCATACAACAGCCGAACCCGACCATCGCAAGAAATTGGGAAAACCAAATCACCACAAGATTCGTTTTCCAGTTTATGGGCGAAGACGGCAATGCTGCGGGGGCTTCCATGAGTCAAAAAATCCTTTGTAAAACAAAAATAAGCGGTACAATAATATACCGCTTATCAGAAAAATGTCAAGTCATGACAATCTTAAAATTCTGTGGACCAATCAGAATCCCAGGGATAAGTCATACGCAATCTTTCGCCTTTGCGTTTGGAAGATTCTTCCGCAAAAATACCGGGCAATGTCATGCGTAATCCTTCCCGCAGAGAAATGGGATATTCCGCATCTCCGTTCAAATAGGCAGTGAACATGTGATCCATCAACGCATAATCCGCGCCGCCGTGACCGGATGCTTTCGGATTGTATATGTATTCATTCGCCATCATTCCGGATGGCAGAATGGTAAAATCATGTGCGCCGTACAAGTCATCGGAACGGAACCGGGTCACTGCCGGGTATTGCGCACCGCGGGAATCAAGGCGTTCATAATAACCTTTTGTCCCGAACACGCGGTAGGAATGGGAACCGATCCCGGCACGGCATTTGCCGTTACGGAGCAAACGGATGGTCACGCCGGATTCTGTTTGGAACAAGGCGGCGGACATATTATCTTTCTGGGAATCATCGTCAAAATGGTTGCCGGTCCCCATGCAGACAACATAGCGCAGATCTTCTTCCATAATCCGGAGGAGGGGGCCGAGGGAGTGTGTGCAATAGCGGATGGGACAGAGCAATTTGCGCCACGGACTGTGTACAGTGAGTTCTTTACTTTCCACTGTATTGAGGGAAGAATGGATATATTCGGCTTCCATGTAATAGGGTTTGCCGAGAAGTCCTTTCTGATAAAGATCCACAAGCGCATTGATGAATCCCCATTCATTTGGGTTTGCGCCGGTCATGAGTTTGCCTTTGGATGCCTGTTCGGCTTTCCAGAGTGCATCGGCTTCTTTGAGATTGGCAACGGAAGGGATATCGGAAAACACATCCATGTTCCGGTTCAATGCTTCAATACAGAAAGAGGCATGAACATCGGCGCCGGTTTCCACCATAACGATATCTATTTTGCAATGATCGAGCATTTCAATATAATTTTCATAAAACACAGCATTGGGAAGTATTTCCTTCATTGGCTTCTGCTGAAGCCATTGTGTTTCATGCCACAAAACGGGATCGGAATCGCACGCCGCCACCACAGTTGCACAATGATCAAACGCATCCTGAACCAATCGCGCCATATGTCTGCCGCGATGCCCCAGTCCTACAACACCTACACGAATTTTTTCCATAAGCCAGCACCTTTGTTGAAATTACCTCATGAAAATAATGATTTTTCGAAAGAACTGATAATAATATATTGATATTTTTAACTTTTGCAATACAGTCAAATGAAATAAAGTAAAACAAATGAGCCAAAAAGTAAAACAAATATGCACTTGAGTGCGGATAAAACGTCGAACTACCGAAACACTGTCAACGTGGTGGCAATGACATTTCCGGGAAATCATTGCATTGGCGAATATGTCATTCCGTGCCGGAACGCCATATCCGTCAATGCCGGTCAGGATTCCGGCAATTTATATTTTTCTTTATCGGCAGCGGTCAATTTCCGTATCACCCGGCAGGGATTTCCCGCCGCTAATACTCCGGACGGAATATCTTTCGTCACCACGCTGCCCGCACCGATCACAGTCCCATCCCCAATGGTCACGCCGGGCAGGACCACGGTATGTCCCCCAATCCATACGTTATTACCAACGTGAATGGGGAACGCATATTCCAAGCCGCTGTTCCGTTGTTCGATATCAAACGGGTGGCCGGCAGTATAGAAACCGCAATCGGGCGCAATGAATACATTATTGCCGAAAATGACTTTGGCATTGTCCAGAATCACACAATTGTGATTGGCGTAAAAGTTTTCCCCGATCTCAATATTATAACCGAAACCGCAGAGAAACGGCGGTTCAATGTAAAATTTCTCCGGCGTTTTTGCCAATAATTTCCGGTATACAGCATGACGTTCTGCCACCCGGCGTGGCGGCAGATGATTTGCTTCATAACAAAGATCCATTGCTTTTAAATGATCTTCCCCGATTTCGGGGTCATTATTGGCATCGTAAAGATATCCTGCCTGCGCTTTTTCCTTTTCCGTCATACGAACTCCAGTTTGACCGCATTGGCATCCAGATCTTCCACCGGATAATCTGCGTAATTGATACGGATCTTCAAGGTTCTGCCATCGTCAAAGCAATGCGTTGTCACGCCGATTTCAGGAGCTTTTTCCGGGCAGGCAATACCGGCAAGAACAGCAGCTTTGCGGTACAGCAGATAATATCCGTTATCGAAACTCAATTCTGCGGTTTCCGGGGCAACGTTCAAGTAGATCAATTGTCCTTTGCCATAATTGCGGCGGATCATCTGGGGATTTCCTGCGGTATCTTTTGCCAATACATCGCAATCAAGGGCTTTCAATACTCTGCCGCAAGCGCGTGTGATTTTGTAATCACGCTCAATACCATCCGCACGGAATTCCACCGTTTCCGGAATTTCCGTACAATAATCCACAGCACAACCGAAAACAGGAACAAAGGGCTGCAGCATACCGGTGGAGGCAGTCACAAACACCGTTGCGCCTTCTTCCGCTTTCTTCAGCAGCATTTGATATTTGTGATAATTCATGACATTATATCCGGTAATCGCAGGCACAATATAAAATTTGCTGTCCGGCAATTCATCCACAGCGGCAATATTGCAATATTCGACTTCGAATCCGGCACCTTTACTCATCATAAAGGAACTGTAAACCGTTTTCCACGAATCCCCTTCTTCCGTCATAATCACTACGGCATCAATTTTCCGCGGCGGCAATTCTTTGAAATCGAGTGCAGCAAGATCCGCACGGAATTTTTTCATCGCTTTTGCTGCACCGGAAGGTGTCCGGTCAGATTTTATTGCCCCCAATTCCCGTTCCATGGCATTCCAGCGGTACGGATATTGCTGCGGACAGCGGTCAAAGGAGAATCCGCACCACCAGAGGACAGAATTCAGACCGTGTGCCCAGGCAGAATACAGGACATTATAAAGATAACTTTCCGTTCTTTCTTCACAGAGATAGCCGGGACCGAAAGCACCGATTTCTTCCACAAAAGCGGGTTTTCCGGAACCGCCGGCATAATACAGCGTTTCCGCCGTTGCATGATAAATCGCAGGAATGGTATTCAACGCACTCTGTCCGCAATGGGGTGTAAAGGCAGGATAAGGATGAGTCGTCAAAGCATCATAGAGTTCCCCTTGCATCATGCAGTTCCAACGTTTCAGCGGGTCAATGGAAGCACCGTGCATACCGGTGTAAATGGGGCGTGCCGGGTCCGCAAGTTTGACGGTGGATGCAATCATATTCAGCCAATTCCAACTGACCGTGACAGAGGGAGATTCAGAAAGGCAGTTACATTCGTTCCCGGGTTCCCATGCCGCAATGGCGTTATGATCTTTCAGGGCATTGACAAAGCCGCGGATAAAGAGTGTTTCCAATTTCAACGCATCGGGATC
The DNA here is from genome assembly GCA_017503545.1 of Lentisphaeria bacterium. Lineage (GTDB taxonomy): Bacteria > Verrucomicrobiota > Lentisphaeria > Victivallales > UBA1829 > RGIG8244. The sequence goes on from JAFVSW010000039.1 coordinate 34,432, forward strand.
CGTGAACAGATTTTTGCCATTGAGTGCAGGCGGAATGAACAATGCACCGCTCATCCAACCGGTCAATAATGCAACAATGAGTTTGATATCGTACTTTTCCGCAAGATCGGCGACCTGCCGGAAACGTTGGATCATGATTTCACTCAATCCATAGTGTTCCAATCCTTTTGCGGGGAGCGGTCTTCCATCGGTAAACGTCAATTCATATTGTTCACCGTTACAGCGGCAAGCGAACTGTACAGGCTGGAAATCGGACCAGAGGGGGAAGATACGCACGGTATTCATACCGGCATTTTTCATCGCGATAAAGTCTTTTTCGACTTCATCAAGATCCCATTCGTGCCACATACTGATACCGGCATGAGAAGCCCAATAATTGCAACCGACAGAAAAATCCGAAAATCCGGGGAGAAAAGCACTCATGATTTCAACCTCATTACTGTTTTTTAATGTACATTCGATTCCATTAAGATATATCCACAATGCGAAAAATCAATCCGGAAATGCAATAAAAAGTCAAAATCTTTTCTGTGATTGAAATAAAAGATATCATCATAAGCGATTCGGATAAAAATAAAATCGAATTCAGTCTTGTTTTTTTACGATATTCCTGTAAATTTAGAGTAGAAGAGGTAATTTCAAAAGTCTTCAAAAATGGATATGGATTTGGGATTGGACAACATTATCCGGAAACAACAAAACAATCAATAACAACATACTAACATAGAGGAGTAAAAAATGAAAAAAACAATTCTTTTCACCGCCTGAAGTGCACCTCAAAGGTTGTGTCCAACTTTTGGGGTCACATCAATAATACACAGGCAGGGATTTTTGTGTTAAATATTAAAAGGCAATGAACATTTTAGCATACAACAAATCCCGGCAGACCTCTCCTATCCGGAAATTTTTACCGGACAGCAGTGACGTGTTTTTGGAATTGCCTCATACCATAAAACAATCGACAAAAAAAAGGGTTGCTGCAGCCTGCTTTTCAACAGATCCGCAACCCTCCCGTGAGAAAGCATCGGCAAATCAAATGCAAGACTGCGATGTCAACAGGAATCCCACGCCGTTTTTGAGTTTTTTGAATTTTAATTTTACTGTCCGCGATATTCCAGGAGCAGTATGGTGATATCGTCACTCTGCGGAGCTGTTCCCGCAAATTCCATTGTTTTGTTCCGGATCGTTTCCACAATTTCACGGATGGAGCCATTTTCCGCAAAAACGGCTTCCTGAAGTCGTTTTTCCCCGAACAATTCGTTCCCGGGGTTCATTGCTTCAGTGATCCCATCGGTGTAAAGGCAAAGTTTATCTCCCGGCAACAGTTGGACGGAAACCGGATTATATTTTGCTTTCCCCGATACACTCAAAACAAGTGACGGTTTGAATTTCAGATATTCCGTCTTGCCGTCTGCATGTTTCAGCAACGGCGGATTATGCCCCGCATTCACACACTGCAGCTGCCCTGTCCGCGTATCCAGGACCGCAAGGAATGCAGTCAGAAACATATGGGCTTTATTGTTCCGGCAAAGTTGTTGATTTGCCAGGTGAAATGCTTCTTCCGGAGGATATTTCCGGACCAGTTCCTTCAGCAGCGTTTTTGCCGTCATCATGTATAAAGCGGCAGTGATCCCCTTGCCGGAAACATCGGCGACCAGTACGGCTGTCCGGTATTCATCAATGGTAAAGAAATCATAGAAGTCACCCCCGACTTCTCTTGCGGTATACATTGCTGCATAAATGCGGAACCGTTCATGATCGGGGAAATCAGTGGGCAGAACAGAGGTTTGAATGACTCTGCCCATTTCCAATTCCGAATCGAGCCGTTTTGCTTCTTTTTCGATTGCTTTTTTCAAAGCGGAAACGGTAGTATTGATCCCTGCGGAAAGAGATTGGAATTCCGTTGTAGTGGCAACTTTGACTTCTTTATTCAAATTTCCCTGCGTGATCTCCTGTAAAGTATTGTTGACAGAATAAATACCGTTGATGACGACCCGTTGCAGCAGATTGGAGATCAGAATGAATATCACACCGAACAGAACCAGATTACCCGCAATCAGAATTTGGATCACGGAATTGCGGGACATATACATTTCGGCACGGGGCAATTCCGCCGTCAACAGATATTCCCCGCACACAATAGAGAGGGAAATACCATTCTTTGTCTTGATTTTCCTTCTGTAATCCACAGGGTGACCCGGATTGGGTTTGATGGTCAATTTTCCGTTCATTCCGATACGGAGACCGGATTCGATATTGGCAATATCTGCAAGTTTTCTGGCTTCTTCAATGCGTTCCGGACGATAGCCGATCTGCACAATACCCGGTCGATCAAGACGCGCAACTCCGGCATATTGAAAAAGTACATTCAGAATCCCGTTCGGCTGGGGACTCTGGACAAGTTCAAACGCCGGATCGGAACATGCCGGGATAAACGCTTTGGATTGTTCCGTTGATGCCATATCAAAACCGTTATAACTTTGTGTTCCCCCATTTGCCGGAGCATAAGCAATGGAAGCAATGAGGATCCCTTTTTCATCGGAAATATGGAGTTCATCCACATCCAGTTTTTTCCGGATCTCATTCAGTTTTACGGGATCTTTAAGGATCGCAGGTTTTTCCTTTACCATCACTGCCAGAGACCGGGCTTTTGCAAGTGCTGCGTTATTCGACAGTTCCACCACGTTTTTCAGGTTGTATTCGGTATGTTTCACCCGCTGGAAAGCATCTTCCAGACTGTACTGAAGCAGATCGGCTGCAGAATTTTCTGCAATGACACTGTGTATTTTCCAGGATGCGGTAAACGTGATAAAGAATGCTGCCGCAACAAATACCAGCAGCCATTTTTGGAAAAGCGATTTCATCCGGCAGAAGACTCCACTTTTTTTGTTAAAATCAAAATATTACTGTTATTTTCCCGTTTGTATTCCACAGAATCCATCATCTTTTTGACCATAAACAGTCCAAGTCCGCCGCATTGCCCATTCACGACCCGCGCCTTCACATCTGCTTCCGGCTGTGCCAGTGGGTCAAACGCCACACCATTGTCGGAAAATACAATTTCCAGTTTTTGTGGAAGAACGTGATATGCCGCAGAAACGGTTACTGTACCTTCCTTTTCATACGCATAGGAACAGATATTGGTAAAAATCTCATCACAGGCAATAAGAAGCTGTTTCCGGAGACGGGGAACAAGCTTCAGTTCTTCTGCAATGGAAGAAAGCCATTCGGAAAGTGCGGTAAACGCTTCTCTGCGCGCGGGCAGAATGGCTTTTTCTTCATTGCCGTAATAAAAATGTCGAATGAGATTCTGCATAGCGGCAATAAACGGTCATTCAAAATTGAGGATGGTATCAAAACCTGTCATTTCAAACACTTCCATCACATCAGCATTCACATTTCTGATCGTCATGGAACCGTCAGCATCTTCCATCTGCTGATTTGCCATAAGGATCACACGCAATCCTGCACTGGAAATATAATCGACGGCGGCAAAATCAAAGATCAGTTCTGTGATCCCATCCCAATTCTGCTGCAGGCGGGAATCCAGTTCAGGGGCAGTTACGGTATCCACATTGCCCTTGACCGTGACGGTGAGAGATTTTTCATCTTTAAGAAATGCAAGTTCCATTATTTCAATCCTTCCTGTTGGTAAGTAATGTAATTACAAGGCGGCATCCGGGTCCATGATACCGATTCAACTGCCGCAAATTCCGTTCCGGCACATCAAATCCGTAAAATATGGCTCATCAGCACCTTTTATTGTATCGTCAAACTTTGATAAAAAGTTGATTGAATCCATTTTCAAGGGTGGAATATTCACTGGAGGAAGTCCGTTTCTTCACGATCATCCGCGCCAGTTCTCCGGCCCCGGATTGAGATTCCAGCGGATTCCCGTTTTTCCCCTGCCAGCTGATACGGATCTCCGTCTGTTTTGTTTCCTCGGAAATACCGATCTCCAGTTCAGCAAGTGCAATTTCCGGGAAAATGATATTGGCGATCAATTCTTCCAGGATCAAATGTAATGTTTTGATCTGTTTTGCATCAAGCGTCTGTTTTTCCGCAAACTCTGTAAACTGCCCCATGAAATGATAAAGGTCAAAATCCGATTTGTTGAGCCTACTGTTAAACATGCCGATCCGCCGCAGAAATGCACGGGTTTTTGTTTTTGCCGGATTTTCAAACAATTCTTTTGCCGGTCCGGATTCATATACGATCCCTTCATCCATATAGAATATCCGGCTGGAAACATCACGGGCAAACCGCATTTCATGGGTAACGATCAGCATGGTGATCCCTGTTTTTGCCAAATTGCGCATAACGGATAAGACTTCGTTCACCATCGTCGGGTCAAGGGCGGAAGTCGGTTCGTCAAACAGAATGATCTCCGGCTCCATTGCCAATGCACGGGCAATGGCAATACGCTGCTGCTGACCGCCGGAAAGTTCACTTGTAAGGGCGTGTGCTTTGTTGGCAAGTCCGACCATCTGCAAAAGTTCCATTCCCTTTTTTTCGGCATCCGTTCTGCTTTTTTTGAGCAGAGCCATCGGCGCAAGGGTGATATTTTCCAAAACGGTCAAATGCCCGAACAGATTGAACGACTGGAATACCATACCCATTTTCCGGCGGATCGCAGTAATATCAGTTTTCCCGTCCAGAATATTTTTTCCATCGATCCATATTTCTCCGCCGTCCGGCTGTTCCAACCGGTTCAGACAACGGAGGAATGTACTTTTCCCTGTTCCGGAAGGCCCGATAATGGAAATCACTTCCCCTTTTTCAATCGTGGCATTGACATCTTTAAGAACGGGATTGCCGTTATAGATTTTTTTCAGATTTTTTACTTCAATCATTTGGATACCTCCAGTTTTTTGCAACGCCGTTTTGCCGGATCCAGTGAGCGGTCCAACCAGATCAGAAAACTGGCAAGGATCCATGCTGTCGCAAAGTAGATCAACGCCGTGGCGATCAATGGGAAAAATGCTTCGTATGTACGACTGCGGATAATGTCACTGACTTTAGTCAGATCCTGAATGGCAATAAAACCGACAATGGATGTTGATTTCAGCATATTGATGAATTCTCCACGGTACACCGGCAGGATTTGGCGCAAAGCCTGGGGCAATACGACTTTGATGAAGGTTTGACGGCGGTTGAACCCCAATGCCAATGCCGCTTCACGCTGTCCTTTCGGTACAGAATCGATCCCTGCCCGGAGCATTTCCCCCACATACGCCGCAAAATTCAGAGAGAAACCGATGATCGCCACGACGACGGCATTGATATTGGCAGATGCAAAAACAAGGTAATAAAGTACCATCAGCAAGACAAGGATCGGAGTTCCCTGCATCAGTGAAATAAATATTTTACCGCAGAATCCGGCAACCTTGTTTCCGGCAGACCGCAACAGCCACACCGGGAATGCAAGAAGTGTTCCCGCGAGGGCGGAAAACAATGTGATGATAACGGTGATCTTCAAGCCGGAAAGAACCAGTTTCCAACGGTTTTCCCGTATAAAAGTCCGGTCAAAACTGACTTTTAATTCAGAAATCATTTTTTTTGTTTTTGCACAGAATGAAAGTTTTTCTGCGGTAGGCACCTGTTTCTTACGCACCAGAATCGTCACTCCTCCGTTGTAATGAGGATGAAGGAAATCCACTTTTTCCATACGTTCCGGAGTAATGGACATGGAACCGCCGGAGAGATCCGCTTTTCCGGAGGCGATCATTTCCATTCTTGCGCCGCTGACGATCGATATAAATTCGACTTTCATATCCAGTTCAGCAGCGATGCAGTTGATCACATCCATTTCATATCCGGTGGGATTACCCTCTGCATCAATATAACACAATGGTTCCGAGTAGGTGGCAAGAGCCACGCGCATTTTCCCATTTTTACCGGATGCACCTGTTTTTTTTGCCCAGTCAGTCAATACTTTTTTCGCAGGATCAGAACCGCACCAGCGTTTTTTCAACTCGGCAAGCACGCCATCTTTTTCCATTTTGCGGACAACTGCGGATGCCTTTTTCCGCAGCGGCGAATTTTTCGGCAGGGCAAATCCATAATTATCTTCTACAAAGATGGTGGCAATTTCAAGGTCATCCGGATGATTTGCAACGAAATTTCCTGCAATCGGTTCATCCAGCAAAACCGCATCCACTTTGCGGGTGAGCAATCCCTGCACCGCATTGTGGTTGTCACTGAAATACATGTAATTGACACCGGAAACAAATTTGTCTGCCAGTGTACTCAAATTTCCACCGATGTTGACCCCGACAGATTTTCCCGCGAGATCAGTGACTTTCCGGATCTCACTTTTTCTTTTGTTGTCCGTATGAATAAGAGCAGCGATGGAGGAATCCACATAGCAATCAGTAAACAACACATTTTCACTGCGTTCCGGTGTCGCATTCAAGTTGGAAATGAGCATGTCGATTTTTCCGGTTTCCATCGACGACAGCAATGCCGGATATGTCATGTGTTTCAATTCGATCTCTGCATTGAGATAAAGTGCAAGACGGCGGGTGAATTCAATATCAAATCCGGACAACTTGTTTTCCGCATCAAAGAAACTCATTGGCGGATTCAAACCTTCTGTTCCGACAATAAATTTCCGGGTCGGTTTGACCGGCTTTGGAATATCCGGCACGGCAGGGAGAGTATTTGTCTGACACCATCTTTTGTACATTTCATTATAGGTGCCGTCCGCACGGTATTTTTTAATAAACGCATTGACTTCTTTACACAATCCGGTGTGCTTTTTCGGCAGTCCGATCACAATGAATTCATCGGCGATTTTTTCATCGAACAATTCCAATGCCGGATTGGATCTGGCAACATACTCCATACTGTTGTGGTCAAACAAAAAGGCATCGATCTTTTTTGTTTGAACTGCAAGATATCCCTCTGAAAGTGAATTGAAATACACAATTTTGGCTTTCGGATACTTCTTTTCCCCGACCGTCATTGCCGCTGCCCCCTCCGGGACTCCGATCCTGGTGCCGGGGCGGTCCAGTTTCAATTCCTGCTGTACTGTATCCGGATTTTGCTTACTCTTTTGACATCCGGGAACCAATCCGGAAATCAAAACCATCATCAGAATGAATATACCACGTTTTTTCATTGAACAGGTGCCCTTTTATATGTTGCAGGTTGATAGAATATTCCGGTAATATACAATA
>JAFVSW010000234.1 GCA_017503545.1 Lentisphaeria bacterium
AATTCCGTCCAACTTACCCCGGATTGTCTTTGCCATTGTTTTCAATTCCGGAATTCCGGTCTCTTCCGCCAATTTACACCATCGGTGAAAAGCAATTTTGGCATGGTACGAATCCTTTGCCTGCCGATAAATGCTGCGTAACGCTTCCTTGAACATATAAGCATCACCCAAGTCTTGAAAGTCTCCCCGCATATTCTTCAAAAACAACTTGGCATCTTCCGGTAAATCCTCATTGTTATGCAGAAAAACAAACCGCATCCCCTTTAACTGCTTTCTCTGTGAATCATCCATTTTAGCTGTGATCCTTCTGCGAACCAAGTCCAGTTTATCATTCATCAACTTTATCACATGAAATGTTCTGCCAACCGATGTCGTAAAAGTCAGCAATGGCTTGAATACTCATGTGTTGACGGAGTGTCAGAACTATCCGTTCCAATGCTTTGGTCAGGCGGCCTGGGGATGAAAAAGAAATGGAATGTTTCCTCTATTTATAATGGTGGGCGTTTAAGATGGGTTTCTACACTTCATTTGGAATATTTTATATTTTCCTGTTAGTAGAACAATCTCATAATCCAACAAGCGTTTGCGTTCCTGCCAGTCTGGCATGAGAACCGTCAGGTTTTCGCAAAATCCTTTATCGTATTTAGGATAAATAAAATGCAGCAATTCGTACAGAATAACATATTCAACGCAGGCAACCGGCGCTTTGTAAAGATAATAGTTCTGATTTATTCTCTGATACTTTCTGCTGCAACTGCTCCAAAGGTCTGCATTTGCTTTACCCGCAAATTTGGCATAGGAACGCCATATTTTTTGGTAATGTCCCAAATTTTGTGAAACTTCGATATCCAGATTTATGACAACTTTTGTTGCCATAATAAAATAGGACAGGGTGTTTTGTCAATAGGGCAAAAAAGAAAGCTCTGCTGCAATCGGCGAATGCAGTGTGCGGCAAGGTCGACATCAAGTCGAGGCGGTAACGAAGGAGTGGACTCTCGTCCTCGACTGAGTTGACGTCCGATGACTTGACAAGAGATTGCCCGCAATGCGCCGCCGCAGTAAAGATTTCACAAAAAATGAGACAATAGCAACCATTCCATAACCGTTGACGGAGCAAAGGTATTTTCAATCTGTCCCAATAGAAACTCGTTGAGCTTTTTGCCGCGGTGAGCCAGCCGCTTTTTCTGTTCAACGGAAAGTTCCGGTTGGCGACTTCCGGTTTTCTCTTCAAGGATTTCACCTTGAATATCTATAAACTCCATCAGGTACTCGATCTGATCCTGCATTGTTTTTATAATTTAGCGGTTGTCTCCGTTAATGTCTTTTATTACGGCGCGCAACCGCTTGAAGGTATCTGTCTGCTTTTTCATATGTCATCATCTCTGTTATCGTTCATACTATCAAGCCGTTATGCACGGCAATATAATATACTGCGAACAGAGATGAATACAAATTGTTGTGTCCTTCACTGCTCAAAATGTACCTTATGGATGAATATAAACTGTAAAATTTATACTTACAGTAAATATTTCATATAACCTTCTGGGATATTCAATTCTTTAAGAATACGTTTTATGCCAGATTTTTTTATATTCATAATCTTTTTTCTATTTTCCGAGAGCACATCAAGAATAAGGCAACTAACATCTCCCCTGTCAGTATCCCAGCCGTAATCAAGAGCCAACCAATGAGGAGAACATTCCCCTTTGCTTTTTATTTCTACATCAACATAATTATCGTCTTCATTTTCTTCATCAACGCAGTGTGCTTCAGATGTAAATTCCATCTTGCTGAGTCCGTCAAGAAACATATCCAACTTTTTTTGCAGTTGAATTTGTTGTTCTTCCGAAAGAATAATTCTGACGTGTTCTTCATTGTTTTTCATTTTTCTGTAACCTTTCTATTTAGATTAAAATTTTTGAAACAGTTCTTCAGGCGTTTTGCCGCTTCTGAGCATATCTAATGTCCTTTCAGAGGTAAAGCCGATATTTCTGCTGTTTTGCAGAAGTTCAAACAGTGGATCAAAGAATCCGTTGACATCCAACACCCCTATATAACAATTTATCAAGCCCAGTTTCTTTTGTGCAAGAGCGTCAAAAAGTTCATCCAAAGTACCGATACTGCCTGGAAGTGCCACAATGGCATCGGCACGGCGAAGCATCTCAGCTTTGCGTTCAGCGAGATTCTCTGTGATAACCGCTTCCGTTAAATCATGCCGGAGTAATCTTTCCGGCAGTGATTTGGTAAATACACCAATGACTTTTCCATTGTTTTCCAATATTGTATCGGCAAGGAGTTTCATCATGCCAGTATTACTGCCGCCGAAAACCAGAGTCATTTTATGTTTTGCCAAGTAAACAGCAAGGTCTATCACCGCCTGCCGGTATAAAGGTTCTGCAACATCTGCCGCTCCGAGATACACGGCAACATTTTGTATAATATCACCGTCTTTCAATGAAAATTTCTCCTTTCGCATTTTTTACCATAAAAAGTGAGAGTTGCTTCATTTTCCGACATTTCAAATCTTGTCGGAAAATTAATGCATATCCGGGATGGAGGTGTTGTACTGCTTTCAAGAATCAGATGGATACCGGCTGCTCTGCCTTTCTGGGCGAGCTTGCAAATCAAATTATCAATTTCATCTCCAGTTACCGGATGATAATTGATGAGAACAACGATGTAATGCCAGTTATTGGCTGATATCTGATTGTAGTCTTCGATCGTTCTCATTCCAAGTTCTGCCATTGTGTGATAACGGTTTTCCAATTCCTGAAAAATAGTTCTCATTTGGCTTTCTGCGTTTTCTTCAGTGAGATCAATTTTTCTAACGTCTGTATCCGGCATCGCCAGAAGCTGTTTGATGATCGCATCAAAAATCATTTTCCGATCAGTATCAGGAATTCCGGTGATCATCAGATGCAGCTCCAGCCGCAAATCAATTTCAAGAGATTTTTCCTTGTAAGTTACAGGAAGCAGATTGATTTGAATTTTTTTTTGCATAATGGAAACTCGATTCTTATTCTGTTATGTTTTTCATATTATAAAGCGTGTGGGCTTCGATTCCCATGAGGTCATTCCAGAAAACTTCACCGGAATCATATTGCAGTTGAGATATAATATTGGAATTATCAATCATTTGCTGAAAAACCTTTGGATTTCTGAAAATATAGGGTTTAATATTGATTTGTTTTACCTCACCGTTGCGAAATGTGATACGCAAAATAAAGTCTTTAACATATTCCGCATTTTCAATAAGTTTATCATTCCATGATGGAACTTTTTCTCCAATATATTCTTGGTACTCCGGGTATTCTTCCAGAAAATCTCCGAGACGGGATGTGAGATTCTTGAGCAGATCAATCTGAACCAGTGTAGGCTGGTTGCTGAAAATCAGATAAAGTTCATCGCCATCCAATTTCGTAAGATCACATTTACCAGCAAATCGCGGGCAATGGTCAAGCAGCTCAGCCCAATCCCAGGAGCTGAACTGCTCGAAAGGACAGTTGTATTTTTCAGCCCACTCCGGATAGAGGTGTAAAAGCATGGACCAATTATGAGTCATTACTTTGCTCCAATCGCATTGATCGGCAAATCCGGGGTGATTGCTCAAGAGAGTTTCCCAGTCATTGCCGTCAAAAATTTCAAAGGGGCATTGTTCGGCGAACTCGGGTCTTTCGGACAATAACGCAGCCCAGTTTCTCCCATCAAATTTTGAGAAATCGCATTTATCCGCAAACTGCGGCTGAAAAGAGAGGATCTGTACCCAGTTTGTGTTGTTCAATTTCTCCCACGGACAACGGTCGGCGAACCTTTCCGGAAAAGCGGCAACCCGGAGTGCCCAGCCGTGAGGCAGAATATCCTGTTCACAAATATCATAAAAATCCGGATATTTCTCAAGAAGTTTCGGTTGCTTTTTAAGCAAATCATCCCATCCCCACCCCTCAATCTTGCTGAAATCGAAATCTTTCAAAGCCGGATGGTCCGGATGAGCGGCAATGAAGTCAGCCCAATCGGTTCTTTTATCCGCCGGGCAAAGAGCTGCGTATTCCGGAAAGTCAGGAAGCAATCTACCCCAATCCCAATCGGAAAGTTCCTCAAAAGGAATATTCGCCTTGAATTGCGGATGAGTTTTCAAAAGTTTACTCCAGTCACCGCCATCAAGTTTACTCCAATCGCATTTGTCGGCCAATGCGTCGTTTGCCTGAATAAGTTGTACCCAATTGGCTCCTGTTATTTTGTCCAAATTATTGCTGAAGTGTTGAATAATATCCATTTATAAACTATCCTCAATGGAGCTGCTTATCTCCCAAATGATTAACGAAGTTTTATTTTTTGAGATTTTCCGTTGTCGTATATTATAAAGTCATCATTTTGAACAATCCACTTGGTGAAACAAGGGTATTGGCATTTCGTGTTAATATGCATTTGACCATTTTTTAATTCGCAAAAATATACCGTAGAAAAATCATCGTTTCCTGCAAATCTTATATCAGTCCGGATTACTGCAAAATTACGTCCTTGAAACACTACTGTCCGGTAAAAATTTCCGGATTTGATTGAAAATTTCGGGATCGGTTATATATTAAAAACGCCTAAATCTTTAATATTTAACCCCAAAATCCCGAGCGATGTATTAAAATATCATATATTTTCAGCTTTTCAACTTCATTCCCCGATATCGTTTTGAAAAAATCGTAAAAAAGTCTGGTGGCAGTTGCCTCCAAACATAAATTTAAGTTTCAGAATCCTCTTTATGCCATCGACAGCACCACGATAGACCTGTGTCTTTCCCGTTATGACTGGGCATATTATCGCAAGCACAAAGGTGCAATCAAATTGCATACCGAGCTTCGGTGTCCTGCGTGATGAAATTATTTGGTATACCGGCTGTCAAAGAGACACGCTTATGCAGAATCAATCATTGTTGGAAGTCCTGTCACTTGATCGAAAAATCCTTGAAAAGCCGCCAAACTGGAATTTGCCAGTCCAAGAAGAACTTTTCAGCCCGTTATTATTCTGAAATTTTTACCGGACAGCAGTGATTTCTTGTGAAAATTTTTACTGCGGCGGGGCTTTTTTGCCGTATTGGCAAAAACACATGATATGTTTTACCGGTGGCTACGGATATTCTTCCGGAAAATCCCCGAGCTATTTTACCAAAAGAGATCCAATAACTTGATATTGAAAGAGCGGGCATAATCTCCAGCGGTCATGTTATCGTGGTCAGGAATATCGGTTCTTGCTCCTTTGGCGATAAGAAATTTTATCGCGCCGGGAGCTTCTGCTTTTATCGCTTCATGCAAGGCGGTTGTACCGTTTAAGCCTTGACTGTCAATATTCAAGTCTGGATTTTCATCCAACAGAAAATCCAGCAATTCAACATTGCCGCTGCGGGCTGCGGCACATAAGGAATCGCTGTCAACTTTTGCCCCATGTCTGACGAGAGTTTTGACGATATCCATATCTCCGCGATTGCAGGCAAAATCCAGCACTGAACCGGAATGACATACGGCATCAGGATCAAGTCTTCCCCATTCCAGCAGGTCATGAAAGATAATATATTTTGTGTTGAAACGCTCTTCTTCTGTACGCAACTTCCCATCTCTGACCGCAATATGCAGCAATGTTTCTCCTGAAGAATTGGTTTGGTATATGTTTTGATCATGCTCAAAAATCAACTCCGAAACCAGTTTTTCATTTGCACTTGTTACGGCATAAGCGAGAGCCTGTTCCGGCAAAGCAAGGTGCAATTCGTTTATAAAGTAGTGAAATATTTCAATATTACCCCCTTTGCAGGCGGAGCAGATCAGTGCATCAGAAACCAGAGGGTACTCGTATGAATCTATAAGTTGCTTTACTTTGCGGAGATTTCCCTGTTCGGCAGCAATGCAGACCGGCTGACAGTCATGTTCCAAATAGTTGGTTAAAATTTTTCTGAATTTACCATTGATCATTTTTATCCATTTGGGATGCCTTGTTTTCCAGTCCCGTCCCGCCTCTTTCAAAAGAGGATAATCATCAACGCCTTCCTCTCCGCCATATCGGGGATGATTGTATTGAAGTCCGCCGAGAGATAAAATATATCCGAACATCCGGGGCGAGCGGCTGGTAATGGCAAATTGCAATGCACTTGTTCCTTCCCAAGTATATCCTTGCCATGCAATAAGGCAATCTTCAATCAAAAATTTTGCCAATTCAACATTGCCGCTTGAAATGGCATTTATGGCAACATTACAGCCATGGTAACTTACTGCAAAAGGATTGGCGTTGTGTTCCAGCAAATATTCAACGATTTCAAAATTGCCCTGGTCGGCGGCAAGCAATAAAGGTGTATCTCCTGCACGATTAGGGTAACACTCTTCATCTCCCATGTATGGATGGTCAAATTTTTCATAGATGACTTTGATTATATCCAGCCGCCCGCGGACAGCTGATTTCAAGAGACAGATGTCAAGGATATCTTCGTCTCCGGCATCCTGCAGATACTTACGGGCAGCCGAAGAAAATTCATCCAAAGAACAGGAGGATAAGTCAATGTTTAATTTGTCTATGAAATCATGATTATTTTTAATGTCTTGTGACATCATTTTCAGTTGCTCCTGCAGTTTTTTATCTCAGATCCCGAGAGGTGATTTTAAAATACCGGAAAAATTCGGACAAAAATGGCATTTGATACTCAGGATTGCAACCGGAGGCAAACACGGACAGATTGCCCGGTATATATTATACCACTGAAAGTTATCTTTTTCCAATGGCGGAAGAAGAATTTGGCAAAATTACTTCAATGATATCCCATAATTTTTCACCCCCGGTAGTTTTCACCGCTGTTTGAACGGAAAATTTTCCGATTTTCCCGAAAGTGTTTTTGGGCAGATCCCGCCAATATCGTACAATGATATATCATGAAGCAAAGATGAAAGACCTTACGGAACAGATTTCCGGTTCCGGGAGGTCTCTGAACGATGGTTACAACTGGAATTTGCCTTTGCAGCAATCAAATTCATGGATGCGGCCAAGGGCATCCGTGTGATAATCCTGCCAGTTGGTGATTTTTACTCTTACATATACATTATATGTGAAATTGATAGTGAAGGTCTGTTCCGCTTTGTCTGCTCGCTCTTCCACAAGATAATCCTCGTCCACCTGGCTGTATCTGACCGTAACTTGCGGTCCCTTGACTTTTACCTCCAGAATATCCGCGCTGTTCGGCAGATAATAACAGGCGTGCTGTCTCCGGTTCTTCCAGATCAGGAGAATACGTTCATTTCCATGGGTCGAACGTTCATAGGCGATGTCGTTGCTGGGAATCAACATTCCGATCTGGTAAACATCTTCTCCGATCGTCACTTTGCGGCAGAACTCCACCGGCAAAAAAGCTATATCTTCAAAATAGCTTTTTTCTTTGCTGTTGACCACCTCTCCATGCAGCTTGAGCGGAGTTTTCCGCCGCAATTCGTTGTGATCTATCGTCAATTCCCCATATATATAATTTACCGGCAACCCCTGAAAACTATCCACTACCGCCTTGTGACGGGGCGTACTTTCCCAATATTTCGTCCGGTTGTAATAAAGCCGTATGAAATGAAACTGGTCGGAAACAATGGAGAATATCGAATTTCCGTCTTTGTCTTTAAGTTCATAATCATAAGGATAAACAAAATCATTCACCCATTTTTTCTCCTTTGCCAACACCTCTCTTTTTTCTTCCGGCGACATTTTTTCCAAAGCGGAATTCAATGCTCTATTATAGAGGCGTTCGATGTAATTGGTATAGTAGACCAGAAGATCACTTCTTTTGCCCCCCGTAACCTGCTTCAGCATATCATGCACAAACTTATGCAGTTCCGCAGAGGCGTGCGAAGCCTTTGCATCTCCGACACCGGCGCGGATCTGGTCGATAAACTCTTGAGATATGCGCCATTCATCTTCTCCGGTGAGCTTGAAAACTTCCGTATCTGCGCTCCCCGCCGTTCTGTTTATCAACACTGCCACGGCTGCCAGCACGACCACGACAGCTGCCACACCTGCTGCGATCCGATTTTTTTTACTCATAGCGTATTCCCTTTCGATTTTGGGTTATGGTTTTATATGATACTCTTCACCGTTTATTTCCAGAAGCTGTACTTTTCCGGGCGACAAATTCAAATGCTGAACGCCGGCATTACTCTGTCTGCCTGCCATCCTCTCCCAGGGCAGCACCGGAAACATGGCTTGATAATGCCGGAACACCTCTTCTGTATTTCCGTAACTGCACCACATCCGGGATTCTTTGCGGTGCATGTGGCCGCTGAGTGTCAGCGATGCTCCGCCCCGGTGTGCCAATGCTTCAAGAAAACGGTTTTCTGCGGGATCACAATGAGTGACCTGCAGCCGTACTTCGCCGTGCGGAAACTCATCCAGCATCTTCACCAGTTTATGATATTGCCAGAATGCACTTCTGATCTGATTTTTCACCCATGGTATACCCAGTTTCTCTGCCATCGGAAGATGTTTTTCATTGAAATCTCCCCCGATGCCGTAGATCCGTACTTTTTCCAGCATGACAGATCTTCTTTCGTCCAGCAATGTCAGATTCGGCAGCGGCTCTTCCCGGAGGCGGTTCACGATACGGATATCTTCGTGGTTGCCCCACACTGCATATACGGGGATCTCAAATGTTTTTTTACCGTTCAAATAGTCTTCAAAGGTTCCGGCAACACCAAGCTGCAATATGTTTTCGGCCTGCTCCGCGTGCGGCAATGCCGTGATCCGGGACTTTTCTTCTGCCGGAACCGGGGCATGACGGACGATTTTCGCCAATTCTTCAACAGGCAGATGCCTTATGCTTTCATGGTCGAAAAAGCTGACATCACCGCAATGGATGCACGCATCGGCATCGTATTGTGCGGCAAATCTGTTTATCCGGTCAATATCCCCGTGACTGTCGGCAAGCAGGATAACTTTCATATAATTCAATCCAGATCCAATGGTTGCAACTTTTCCAATCGGCTCCGCAACTGCCAATACGGCGGTCTTTCCTGCGGTTGTTTTCCGTTGACGATATCTTTAAGATCACAGTATTGCAGCCATGTCCACCGCTTTTTCTCCGCTTTCGGAGAGAGTGTGACCCGGGAACGGATGATATTCCGGAGTGTCCACGGAGTGATCCCGTTCTTGAATCCGGCGGGACCGGAATCACATTCGATCTCGATCATATTCCGCAGTACGCGATATTTATTCTCATAAATGGCATAATCCGGATCACCGGGCTGATATTGGCATTGTTCATATTCCAATTCGAGCAGTTCCCGCTGTCCCTGCCACCGGGCGTGCTGATTGCGGGCGCAGGATACCCGCTGCCAGTTCCCGTCAGAAACGTGATTGTTGAGGAACTGCATGAAAATTTTTACCGAATCCAGCGGACAGGTGACTTTGCTGAGATCGGTGCGGAAACGGTTCTGCAACTCATCGGCTTCTTCAATGTCAATAAAATCAAGCTCATCCATCATAATGTCGTGTATTCTGGAAAACGCATACGACACCCTCGCACACATATCCTGCCGGAAAAATTCCTGCTTTATCCGTTCGGTGATATCGGATGATTTCAGCGGCAGAAGCAGTTTTATCAGCTCCTCCGCCAGCAGTTTGCCGCCGTTTTCCTGCCATGCCGCCGGGTTGTGGCAGATCATCAGCCAAGTCGCCTCAGCTTTGATATGCTCATACAGAGCATTATTGATACAGCGGATATCATCGGAGGAAAGTTCGGGCAGGCTCTTCCAGTGTTCCAGTTGACTTTGGATACCGGCATAATTCTCCTCCCACTGCTGAATTTTGTGCGCAGGCACTTCCGGAAACTCCCCCTGAGAGAGTTCATGTATCGTCTCTTTTATAAACATCACCGTTCTCCTGCAAGAAAATAAGTTTTCAAATGGTCAAGCTGCTCCGGGGCGGCGAACGCCGCCAGTGCCGGATTATCCATGATGGTTTGGAGTATTTTCACAGGAGTACTCTCCATTTGAAGATATTTGCCCAGCGACATAAGGAAGCAATACTGTTCAGCAAGACTTTCATACTCATGGTTTGCCAGCCGGGACAAATGATCCCGCTGGTCGGTTCCGCGGCTTATCCGGAGTACCGTATCTCCCTGCAAGCCGATATGGTACGGGAAAGGATGCTCCAAATTGGAATGGGTCGCAGAGAGAATATGGGTGATAAAACGGATACGCTCGTCGATATTGTTCCAGATCGCGGCAAAAACTTCGCTCTTTGCCGTGGTGACCACCAGACGGGCAATGATATCCAGAATGACTATCACGCGCTGCCAGGTGGGACCGAAATCGGCAAAACAGTAGACATTCTGCGAGATGAAAGCCTTTTTTTCGGTTTCGATATCGAGTTCTATCTCCAAATCCTTTTCCATCGCCCCGAGCATGGAATAAAGTTCTTCGTCGAGATAACGGAGCAACTCCTGCCGGGCGGCTCCGGTGACGAGCTTGATCCCGGCATAGCGGTCTTTGCTGCTTTCGAGGATCTCTTTGGCACGGAGCAGAGAAATTATATATCTGGACTTGACCGCAGACTCATAACCGGGGTCAAAGTATACATCCCAGGTCTTATCCGAAGCCTCCTGGATCGCGGAAAAATCCACTGCCGCGAAGTTCAGGACAACTTCGTTGTTCCGGTCTTTGGTCGAAGCGGAAAGGATCTCTCTTGCCCAGGCGTTGAGTTCCGCCGGAACATTTTTCGCCGGAAGGTCGGAACATAGTGCCTGATAGGTCAGAAGAAGCGGTATTTTGCGCCCGTTCTGCGGATTGAAAAACTGCAGCGGTTCCCGGTTGTAATTCTTTTGAAGTATGGCCCACAACTGCATACCGTGGAACTCCAGATCGCCATTTATCAGCAATGTTTTCAACGCTTCCCGCATCCGGGCACCGGAAAGTCTGCCGTACAGCTCTTCCATCCGGTCCCATTTCAAGCATTGCAGCAGCCGGCTGCTGTCGTCGGAAAGAGAAACCGAACTGCCTTTGAACTTTTCCGCAGAATGAACATTGCTCAACAGTGCATAGTACCGGTCATTGAATCGTTCAATAAAATTTCCAAACACTTTGTTGGCGATAGCCCAGAAGGTTTCGGCATTGCGGATCTCATATTTTTTCAGATAATGATCCGCCGGGAGCAGTTTGTATTCCCAGTCGATCGCCGCAAGGACTTCTGCCGTGGACATTTCGGCAAAGTTGTCACTGTCAAGCAGTTCAATACCGGCATCAAGCATGGCAAGGGCGCGCTGATTATTTTGCAGAGAATTTTCCGCAAGCAGCTTGCTGAGGCTCTTGAGGACCGCACCGGTGCTCACGCGGCTGCTGGTCATGCGCGTTGCGCGCGCGCCTTTGCTCAAAAGCACAAACTCCGTCATCGCCGCGTGCGCACTCCACCGGGAGGAAAACGCCGGAAACGGATTGGTTTTATCAGCGTCTTTATCCAGTTCATGCTTTTTTATGCAGCTGTAACGGGTGTAGCGGTCGTAATGAAAATATTTCAGCAGTGCCGGATCGCCGGTCTTCACTCCGGCATATTTAAGATTGACATCCTGACTTTCACTTATATACAAACACATCCTGCCGGTGACGATCCGGTGGACGGTCAGGATCATGGATGCGATCTTTTCGCAGGGATCTTCGTCATTGCCCGCTTTACCGGCAGGTTCGCAGACACAGCGGAAGATAAATTTGTCGATATTGAGATCCAGCGCACTCCAGCAGGCACCTCCGTCCCGGTCATACATATAACGGTCGAATGCGGGCAGCAGCTCTGCCGGTGAGGAGATGAGATCTTTGGGACGTTTCTTCTCCTGCGACAATTCAAACCAGTACTCCGGATAGAATGCCGGATGTTCAAATGTGCGGCTGAAGGTGCAGAATACCGGAGATTTTACCGGCTCGGTCGCGCGTTCCGCTTTGTGCCATTTGACGATATATATGTTGAAAAGCAGCTCGAACCAGGCTATCCAGTCGGTCGCAGCAGCTTTTTTTCCGTTATCCTTCTCTCCGGAATCTTCGCCGGAACCGGTTTTGTTCGCAGAACTCTCCGTAAATATCCCGTTCAGCACGGTGATGGTATCCGCCGCGCTGCCGTTGACGGTGGAAGATCTGAGGTTTTCAAAAAAAGCAGATATTTTCGGACTGATATCCTGACTGCCGACAATATCCTGAAAAATCTGATAATCACCTGTATCGATCATGATTGCACACTCCCCCCTGAGTTTCGTTCCGCCCTAATATATCACGCCGGAAGGATGATTGCAAATGCGATTTTACAAAAAATCATTTTTTTAAAAATCATTGACAACGCCGCATGGGGGGTGCTGTGCATTTTTTCAAATTCATTGACAAGATGATGACAATAAAAAATGAGAGATTTTCTGTCATTGTTCCGTCAATGATTTTGAGTTGCAAAAGTATGCAAATCATAGTGTTAGAAATTTTTAAATTTTTCAGTGACCGCCCTTGACATCATATTTCCCGTCATGTATATTATAGTCGTAAACAGCGGGGAACAGCCTTTGACATCAGCCGGCACACGTCAAGGTTTCAACAGAATCTCCCGGAGTTACAGATTTTATTGACAACGAACAGAAAGGAAAACAAAAATGCAGAAAATGATTTTCAAGAAGAACCGTTTTTCTGAATCAGCAATGACGATGCTCGATTTCGCCCGTGGTATTGCTTCCGCATTTAATGAAGAAAAGACCCGCTGCAGCCATCTGCTGGCGGCAATCACCTGCCTTGCCCCCGAAATCGTGAATGATATTCTGGGAAAAGATATCTCCGGTTGGATCAAGGAATATAAAATCACGCTGGATCTCAAGCGGATCACCTCCCCGGAGAGTGAGTATGCCGACGAATTGTGTACGCTGCTGCTCGATACTTCGGAGGAATCTCCGCTGGCATTTATCAGATCGTACTTTCCGGATGATATCCTCACCCCGGCAGAGCTGGCGTTTATCGTACTCAAAGAGGCGACCGGAGAGATCACTGACATCCTCAAGCAGTACAACTTTGTCAACGATTCCCGGAAATTGGAAGACAAAATCTGCATGAATTATCTGGCGTGCCGCGAGAAACATTCCGCTTCCACGGTCAGAGAGAGATTGAAAAAATGTGTCGAAATGGGCAAAAAATTCTCCGCTTTCATGAAAGAGCGCATCGTTGGACAGGATCAGGCGATCGAAGCAGTCACCACAGCCCTGATCAATTTCTGGCATAACGGTAATCAGCATAAACCGCTGGCGATCCTGCTGCTTGCGCAAACCGGCGGCGGCAAGAGTTTTTTTGTCGAAACCATGCAGAAAGCCTTTATCGAACTCGGATTGCAGAACGGGATCTTTCCGGCACTGGATATGAGCTGCTTCACCCACAATGAGGCCACTGATGCAGAGCTCCTCGGAGAAAATCAATCTTACAGGTGCGCCCAGCCGGGAAAAATCTACCAGATCAGTCAGGAAAATCATCGCGGTATCTTTGCTTTTGAGAATATCAATGCTGGCTGCCGGAGTGCCAGACGCATCCTCGCCGCGCTGACTCAGAATGCGGGATACGATAAATATTTTGAGAAAAATGTCAATCTGCCCTTCAATGTCCTGCTTTTCACGCTGACACTGTCGGAATCCCAATATGATTTTCTTAAAAAACACGGCACTGACAAGCTGGATGCTCAAAATCTGATCCGGATCCTTATGGAAAAAGATCAGGATCACGATGCCCAGAGTGACTTTTCGCTGATAAATTCCGTGCAGGAGTTCGTCTGTCTGGCTGAATTGGATAAAGAACAGCTGGAAAAGATCGTCCGGAACAAATTTGATACTTTGCAGAACGAGCTGCAAACCGGATATCAGGTCGCGCTTGATATTCCGGAGAGTGACAATATCGTCGAACTCATGCTGCAATCGCTTCCGCACACGGTAACGCCGAAAGAGCTGGTCGCCATCATGAGCAGGCAGCTCGACGGTATCGGCAGAACGATCATCAAATATCCGGATATCGAACGCATCGAACTGCGGTGTGAGAAACTTCCTGATTATAATCACGATATGTCGCGCCGCACCGTTCGCGGAGATTATCTGACCTTCACGCGCAGTGAGAAATGTGACGGCAACGTCGGTATCATCGCGTTTGAAGAGATCAAATATGCCACGCAGGAACGGATCGACTGCGGCGCGTACCGGATCGAACGTCCCAAAAATGTGCGTTTTTCCGATATTTGCGGTTTGGACGATATCATTGCTGAGTTCCGGGAAACGATGGACTATCTCTCCGGGAAATATGACAACTCCAAGCTCCCGCCTCCGGCACTGGGCTTTCTTCTGCACGGGGATCCGGGTGTCGGTAAATCGCTTATTTTGAGCGCATTGAGCAGCGAGTGCGGTATTCCGATCTTCTTTGCGAACAGTGCGGTTTTCACGGATGCCGGAAAACTTGATGATCTCTTTATCAAAGCCAAGAAAATGGCACCTTCGATCATTTTTCTGGACGAATTGAATGCCATCGGAGACTCCGTGCGCCGGCCGTGGATGATAAGCACTATCAATACGATCCTTGCTCACATGGACGGCGTTGAGGAAAATTCCCGGTGTCTGGTCGTGGGAACCACCAATCACATAGATCAGCTGGATGCCGCATTGCTCCGTCCCGGCAGATTTACGCGGATCATCCATGTCGATTTGCCGCAGGCTGAGGCACGGGAACAGTTCATCCGCAAATTTGAAAGCAAATATGCGTTTGAATTGACCGAACAGACCCGCTCCTACTTCGTGGGTCTGACCGAAGGCAAAAGCATCGCCGTGATGAAAGGTGTGTTGGAATACGCATTGCGCTCCAGTGTCCGTACCGGGCAGGAGCTGGATTCACAACATCTGGAATCGGCATTCAATACCATTGTCAGTAACTATAACAAATACAACGCCGCTGCGATCGGCTTTCAAAGGAGATGATCATGAACAGTGAAAACTGCAAGACGCAGGATTTTTTTATCAGCACTGAGACGTTGGAAGTCAGTGAAGGATGTCCGGGGTCTCCCGTTATCCAGCTTACTGTCGATGATGTCAGTACCATCCGGCAGCCGCGGCTTTTCTACCGCAAGAGTGACAATTCAGCACTCTTGCGGCTGAATTTCAGCACCTATTATCCGGTGACAGTACCGGAAGATTTGACACGGGATGTCCGGAAGCTGAAGAATATCGACATTGCCGTCACCTGCGACAGTACATCGCGGATGACGATGAAACCGGCTGCGGTCTCCCATGTTCTGCAATTTCCGGATATTTATGAAATGAATCTCCATCCGGAAACATCGGGAAACCGGGAAGATACTTCCGCAAACGGCGATGACGACGACGATGATGGGGATGAAACCGGAGAGAACGAAGCGGATGAGGAGATGGTGGAAACTGAGCCGTTTGAGTTGGATTTTGACGATGACGACGATGATGATGATGACGGACAGGACAGTTATCCTGCGGAGATTGACAGCGCACTGGAAGAGGATTTTGAACATCTTTCCTGCCGGGAAATGGTCAGACAGTGGACCGCTGACCACGAAGAAATTTCCGTATATCTCCGGGAGTGCGGTGATATAAACTTCTGTTTGTTTACTGACGGATGGTCAAAAATACTCCTGCTCAGTCTCTTTGAGCAGGATGGTCTCTGGCTGGCAGATGAACAGATGATGTGCGGCACTCCGGCACTTTACTTTTCGGAAACCGATCATGTCGTTTCGCCGTTGTTTGCCGTTGCCGCGGTTGCCGATCATCTGCAGTGCCGGACCGGAGTAGCACTCGCCGCCACAATGGCACTGTTCGATGATGCCGCCGCGCTCATAAACAGTAAGGAGATCGACGAAGATTGGCATTGCTGCAATGAGAAAGTCTGTTGCGGAAACAGAGCTTATCAGTGCGAAAACATGATGAAATTCGCCGACCGCATGGATCACTGGTTCTGCTGTGACGACAGAAAGTTCACACCGGAACAGATCGATATGCTGCTTGCCGAGTTCAATAAACTTGATGAAAGCAATATCAGCAAAGTATACGATACCTTTCTGCGTACAGAAAAACTGTTTTATGCAACTTGCTGCAAACTCAAACTGAGTGACAGCATAAACGCATGGTTCACCGGGAATTACAGTGAAAACGTGCGGCTTGGCAGGTATTATGACGATGAGAGCGGATATTTTTTCAACCTGGTTTACAACTGGTTGGATACTGCGATCATTCTGGAATACGATAAGCCGGAACAGAGACCGGATCCCGTCGACAGCGTACTCGCCATCCGGGAAAAACTTAGGCAAAGCGGTACGGTATCAGCTCTGGTGCCATGTATTGCCGGCGCAAGAGTTTATACAGGCACAATTCCTGACGGGGTGAAATATTATCAGGAAACAGAGTTTTTTGCGCTGGAAAAGTATTCGTTTTCCCGCGAAATGGGGTTCGATGAATCTCCGGGTGTTCCCCGGAGTGATGTTATCAAACTTGTCCGTGATGCCGATGCGATATTTCAGAGATGCAAGCAGCCGGAAGCCGAAGCATATACTCCGGAAAATGAACGGTTTATGCTGGAAACTTTGCGGCACATTGAATGTGCGTTCTCCCGGAGAAAGGTGTACACCGTATATGATACCACATCATTTGAACGTTCCATCTGGACAATGGTTCTCCAGAATGAAGACAAAAGAGTGGTGATCGTCTTCAAAGAGGCGGGAGAAGAGAATTTTGAAAGCCGGAAAGAGGAGTTTGAAAAAGAGGTATTCATCGATGAAGAACATATTTTCAGGACCACCGCAGTCGTGACTGTCGTACTTGTGCCGGAGCAAATCGCCCGAAACCGGGAGGAACACTGGAACGGCAGCAGGAGGCTCGTTTATACCGGGAAAGATGAATTTGCCGAGCTGGTTTGCCGCATATTGATAAATTGCTGAGAGAAGGTTTGGTCTCATTTTCTGTAAAGATCAAACCTGCGGCGGGCTTTTATCATATTGACAAATCATCCCGGACATGATATATTTGTATATATCAAAGTTTTACAAAATCCGGGACATTGTGGAAAGGGAGTAATGTATTATGAAAGATAAAGTGATCAAAATCGGACTCAGCTGCGTGGTGGCGGTCATTTTCTTCGGGATCGGATGGTTCGGCGGCAAATTTGCCAGGCAGTGGTGGCGGAAGTGGAAAGAAAAAAACACCCGGGTCATCCGCATCCGGCCGGAACGGGCAGAAATATATGACCGTAACGGAAAACTTCTGGTCGGAAACCGGGACAAATATACCGTCGGGAACAATAGAAGGCGTTACGCCGCAGGAGATGGGAAGTTCGCCGCCGGATTGTTGGGATTCACAGAATTTCAGCATGGCATTGAAGTCGGAAAAAGCGGTGTCGAAAGGATGATCGACCGCAAGCAGGTCCCCGGAAATCCGGTGTATGTATCCATTGATGACAGTATCCAGAAGAGAGTTGAAAATTGGATGGAAGAGCTGGGAAAAACGGGAAAATTTGAGTATATGTATACCATCTGCCTCAATTCGCAGGGGGAATTGGCGGCGACAGCGCAGAGGCCGGTGCTTGACATAAATGAGCGGCAGAAGGTGGAAGGGGGAACGTGTCTGTTTCCGGCAGTGTATGTGATCCCGGTTCCGGACGAATTTATGAAGCTGCTTGGCTCTTCCACGGAGGCAAAGCCGGAGGAAAAGGCAAAGTTCAACTTTCACCGGAAGCTGGGAGTATTTTCGCCGGAGGCAAGGGGACGGGTGAGGAACTTGAACGCGCCGGAAACAGCGGAGTATGCCCAGACAGCGACGGCGTTTAATTTTCTTCTGGCATATATCGGAGCTGCGGAAAAGAAACCGATACCGCCGCTGCAGATTTTCTCCAGCGGCAGACAGCCGGCGATAGAGCTGAAAGATAAGATCGGATGGTTCGCCGTGAATGTCAGTGGGAACAAGGTTATCGCCCTGGGCAAAGCCCGGGAACACAGCGGCAGCTGGTTGTATTTCCTGCTCTGCCTTGAATCCCAAAATACAGAAATATTCCCGGCAGTGATATCAAAGATCAGAAATTTCTGAAAAAAAGAGAGACTTGAAAAGTCATTCTTCGGATGTGATCTGATGATTCAGCATGGGAAGCTGAAATTGCTGTTTCCCGGCAGTGCTGATATTGCCACTGTGACCATAAACCACTCCGGTACTGCAGTCAATAATTACCAGCTGCGGAAGAGAATCTGACGGACTGCCGATGCAGCCCGTCAGCAAAAACAGTATAAGAAGACAAAAAACGGCAATATCGTAAAAATTTGTCGTAAATGATGGCACTTTTTACTCATTGCCAATGAGCTGTTGTCAACTGCGGAAATAGGAAACCAGATTGCGCCGCAGCTGGATATTACTGTAATTTACGCCGCAGCTTCTGAAATACTCCTGCCATTCCTCGGTAAAGATTTGATCCTGCGCCTGCTTTCCGTCATCGCCGGGAACCGCACGAACTGCCATTTCACGCGTCCGGGTGACCGGCAGATATTCGATCCACTCCACCGGAACATTATGCCATCTTCAATCATCTCCGTAGACCCGCACATATTCCACCCGGTCATACCCCCGGAATGCGTGTGCTGTGACCGCGATACGGGAGTGATCCTGATTACGTTCAAGCAGCTTGGTTTTCAGAATTGAAGGCGTAACGGCTCCTTCCGGTGTAAAGCATTGGGAACTCCAGGCATTAGCCAGCGACTCGTATTCATAAAACGACACGCCCCGTTCGTAGACACTCTTGAAAATGTCCAATGTGGAACGGTGCTGCTGGTAAAGCGGTACACAGAGCAGCGGTGCCAAACCAAAGAAAAATGAGTGGAAGAAATTATTGCTGTAATCAATAAATCTCTGTCTGACCACCGCCAGCTCATAATTCCGGAAAAGCGATGGCGAACCGGAAATATCGATATTATCCATGTGCTTGGGCAGAACAACGTTTATCATGTTCGACTTGCGGAAGGTGAAGTCATCTCCGAAGCCCACCTCTTTATCCCGCAGCAGCTTCAGCGTTTCCTGCTGTGCCAGCGGCGTGTAGAGCAACCGGAACTGATGTTCGTTGGTACGGTTTATAGCGTAAAAACTGGCATCGAACTCCTGATTGTCCATAATGGTGAATTCGGTACTCAAATCCCGGCTCATCTTTTCCAGTTCTTTGATCTTCTTGTTCAACGTCCTTTTATCAAAGAACGAGTCTTTGTCCGAATATGAGTTCGGTTCGCGCGAAAATTCCAGATCCGGTGCCGCTTCGTTACCATAAATGATGAACTTTTCCTTGGTATAATCCGGCGACGGCTTGGTCACACTGGCATGGAGTGTCTGGCTGTGGGTAACTGTCCGCTTTGCGTCCCGGTCATACTCCTCCCAGGTGATCTCCAGACTTCCGTGATAAGTGGTTGAACCCCAGTACTGGTTGAAAGTTTCCGCCAGCAGCAGCGGATTGCCATTCAAGGCTCCGCTCTGGCAGCAGAGGACGGATTGATTGGGGAAATCTATCCCCACCAGCCCGAAATGTCCGACCAGCTGATCCATACGCTCCTGAGAAAAGAAACTGTCCAGCTTTAAAATCGGCATGGTTTTCGTTATGATTTTGGCAATGGTATCCCACTGGAACAACCGGTTCAGCGGTTGCATCTGTTCCCATGCCGCAGCCAGAGCTTTATCCAGTGCCTCCTGATTGGATGCCAATGCAGCTCTCAACCGTTTGATCACCGGATTCAGCCAGGCAAATATTATAACGTAGCTGACGACTGCTCCAGGCGCGGAATAGAGGATCCATTCCCGCGGGATTATACTGGAATCGACCACTTTGAAGATGTCCAGAAAATAAAGTACCAGACCGATCGTGCAGACTACGGCGATCAGAATGAACAATCCCCGGAAAAAGGTTGCCACTCCGAGCTTGCTTTTCAAACTGTTGACCATCTCCTCCAGTTTGCGCACGACTTTGACCAATTCGATATTGGTCTGTTCATCAACTCCGGACTCCTGAAGCAAAGCATCGA
Organism: Lentisphaeria bacterium; assembly: GCA_017503545.1. Taxonomy (GTDB): domain Bacteria; phylum Verrucomicrobiota; class Lentisphaeria; order Victivallales; family UBA1829; genus RGIG8244. The sequence goes on from JAFVSW010000234.1 coordinate 20,053, forward strand.
ATGCTTCGACTGTATTTTTTGCATGAGCCTCTCGCAAATTATTTTTATAATCATCGACAGGCGCAAGGATCTCCTGATAATTCATCTTTGAAACTCCTTGTTAATCAAAGAGAGGCAACCGGACGGTTGCCTCTTGTGAAAACGAACTCCAATTTATCAAAGGAACGTTGATTTGGAACCTTCCAGAGATTCTTTGCTGATGGAAAACGGGATCTTCGTCGTCAAATGCATCTTGGCAGCCACCGCATTTTTGAGCGGCCAGCTGTAAATTTCAGTGTTCCAGATAAGGACCTTTTCATTGTAGAGGTCGCGTGCAGCGGTTATTTCTCTCTGCAAATAACTGTTCTGGCGCATAAACTCCTGAATACCTTCATGAGCCTGAAGCTGCGGATAATTTTCAATATGGGGCATCAATGCCGCAAATCCGCGGTTGATCACAGCATCCTGCTCACCCAACGCGGCATCAGGAGCAACACCGCCGCGGTATGCCGCAACAGCTGTCATCACATCAGTATCAAGATTGACAGCAGTTTTAACTGCACCAGCCATATTTTTGAGGATCTGGTAACGCTGTTCCTGATAGTTACCGATGGTAGAGGCCTGTTTTTGAATGATTTGCAGCAGCTGCAGAAAATAGTTACGCGCCTGAACTTTCATAATGGCATAAATTGTTCCGGGAAGGAAAGCGCAAAGTCCAACGATCACCGAACCGATCGGACCAAGGTCCTTATGCATTGCGAAAATCACAACACCGCCGATGGCGATACCGGCCACCCAGACAAAGATTTCAAACAGAACCGCCCCGAACCCGGCAGTTACCGGAAGCTGTTTGTCGATAACTCTTACTTCACGTCCGTCATCATTGATCGGACCGGTCACTTCATCCAACGGATTTGCCATGATACTCTCCTTATTCTTTATTAAGTAATAGAAATCCCCACTGCCACAGTATTAGGCAGAATACGGATTAAAATAACACCTGTTTTAAGTTTTTGCAAGTAAAAAATAGAAATTTTATAAAAATTTTCTGATAAAACTTAAAAATGACGATTGTCAAAGTAAACGCACGGTCATTTTCACTCCTATAGGCATTTACTTTTACAAACGAGCGTTTACTTTGTCAATGCGCCCCAAAGCCATCAATGGAGTATTTCAGATTTCGCTTTTGTTGCGCTTGCTGAAGTAGTTTTTGAAGACACAGCCCATGCGGTTGAGCAGACTGACGTGGGTTACTTTGGTGATGATAAGGTGATCGACCAGAAGCATTTCCAGATCATCCAGATAATGCTTGAGAGAACGGGTGGTTTCCACATCCGCAAGCGACGGTTTGACATTGCCTCCGGGATGGTTATGCACCAGCAGAACTCCTCTG
>JAFVSW010000235.1 GCA_017503545.1 Lentisphaeria bacterium
AATGACATATTCGCCAATGCAATGATGTTCCGGGAATGTCATTGCCACCACGATGCCGCCCGTTTCTACCGAAACGCCGTCATCGCGGTGGCGGTCATAGGAGAATGTGGTTCGATGCGTTATCCCAGGGTTACGCTGCGCTCCACCCTGGGCTGTCTGACTCTTGCCGTCCTTTCAGGACTGGTCTTTCGATGGTTCGCTGTCTGACTCTGTTATCCCCAGGGTTACGCTGCGCTCCACCCTGGCTTGTCACGGCGTAATAAAGTGAAGACGGAGCTGTCTGACTCTGTTGTCCCCAGGGTTACGCTCTGCTCCACCCTGGCTTGTCACGCCGTGCCCCTTCAGGGTGCGTTTTTACTTGCAATATCGGTCTCCGCCTGACTTTTTTACGAATTTTTCAAAACGATACCGGTTATAAAGTTGAAAAGTTGAGAATCTATGCTATTGTAATACATCGTTCGGGACTTTCGTGTTAAATATTAAGGAGTTGAGCGTTTTTAATATATCGCAAATCCCGACAATTTCAATTAACGCCGGAAAATTTTACCGGACAGTAGTGAGAAAGAACAGGATAATGTGTGCAGAATATGATGTGATTGTATGCGGTGCCGGACCTGCCGGAATCTGTGCCGCATTGCAGGCCGCCCGGTGCGGAGCAAAAACAGCATTGATCGAGAAAAACGGTATTTGCGGCGGTGCTTTGACTCTCAGCAATATCAATATGCCCGGCGTATTCAATGCCTGGGGAAAACAGATCATTGCCGGGATCGGATGGGAACTGCTGGTAAAAACATGGAATATCACGGGTTCGCCCCTGCCGGATCTTTCCCGCCCGGAATTCTCTTACGCGCAGCCAAATGTGAACAGACTGGTATTTGCTTCTGTGGTGGATGATGCAATGGCAGATGCCGGGGTGGATGTGCGTTTCCATACCATGATCGCTTCCGCCCGGTTTGAAACGGATATCTGGCATTTACAGCTTTGTGAAAAGGATGGATTGGTCTCCGTAACCGGCAGTATGGTCATTGATTGTACCGGTGATGCCAATGTAAGTTATATGGCAGGTTTCCCCTGTAAACAAACCGAATCACCCCAGCCCGGCACTTTAAGTATGTATTTTCATAATTTCGATCCGGCAGCATTGGATTTTGAAGATCTGAACCGGCGGTTCAACAATGCCGTGGAATCCGGCGAAGTTCTGGCGGAAGATATGGGATGGCACCGGCCTTCCTTCTTCTTTGAGCATGGAAGAAACAGTAATCATATCACCGGATTCAATGCCGCAGATAGCAGAGGTAAGACAAAAATGGAGATCGCCGGACGCCGGTCCCTGATGCGGATGCTGCGTTTTATCCGCAGTTGTCCCGGATTGGAAAATGCAGAATTCCGCATGAGTTCCGCGGAATGTGGCATCCGGGAAACCAGACAGATCATCGGCGAATATACGATTACGGAAGACGATTATCTCAACGGAAAACGCTATGCGGACGGAATCTGCAACGCTTTTTACCCTATCGACATCCATATGGATAAAGGAATCTTCAGAAAACATCTTGAAAAAGGAGTCGTCCCATCCGTACCGCTCCGTGCGCTGATCCCACAGAACAGTAAAAATTTCCTGGTCGCAGGACGGTGTCTTTCTGCCGATCGTCCGGCATTTTCCGCCTTACGTGTGCAAGCACCCTGTATGGCGATGGGTCAGGCGGCGGGAGCGGCGGCTGTTCTGGCGCACAACTGCCAATGTGATGTCCGTGATATTCCGCTTGACAAACTCCGTTCGCTTCTTCAGCGTCATGGAGCTATTCTGCCGGAATTACCGTGTAAACATTGACACTTTTCAGCAAAGCGAAAAAGAGGCAATGACAAAAAACAATGCAAAAGTTCCGGAAACAGGGGGGGTATTTTTGCAAAATTCATTGTTAATCAAGTGTTAATCACCATTTTTTGCTGAAAAAAGCTGTTTTTTTCTCTTGACTTTTTTGAAAATACGGATATAATTATGATAGGTTAATCGAGTAATCAATAAAACAAGGAGTGCGCACGAATGGCTGTTACTATGAAAGATATCGCAGAAATGGCACAGGTTTCAAGACCTGTTGTTTGCGCTGTACTCGGTGGAAAATCCACCTGCCGTGTTTCAGAAGAAAAACGGAAACTCATTCTGGAACTGGTGGAAAAATACGGCTATCAGCCCAACCTTCAGGCGCGCAGTTTGCGGTCCGGAAAAACAAAAATCGTCGGTTTGCTCTTCCCCGGTTTTCATGACCGGGTGATCGGGGAGATCATGAGTGAACTCTACCGCTGTCTCCGGGATGCCGGATACTCCACTTTGATTTCCGTGTGGGAAAGTTTGGATGAATTGGATGCTGCTTACAAAAGTATGATGGGGAACAAGGTCGACGGTTTGATCACTTGTGATTACCGGAAAGAATTGAACGTGAAAAATATTCCGACAGTGGTTTATGGTCGTGTCAGTGATAAGGTGGACTGTATTGCCATTGATTATCATACTGCATTCCGTGAGGCGGCGGAATATCTTGCCGGTTTGGGACACCGCCGGATCGGTTACATCGGCCCGAAAGGGATCCGCTATGAAAGTTTTTATGAAGAATTCAGCCGTAATCCGGAATTTGATCTTTCTTCCGTTGCTCATGTTGGCGGACTCTCTGAAGGTGGAATCGCCGGGATCCACCGTTTAATGGAAAACAATACCAACAAACCGACGGCGATCCTGTGTCATAACGATGCTGTTGCTCTGCCGGCGATGGCAGAAGCACAACGTATGGGATATGTGATCGGGAAAGATCTTTCCTTTATCGGCTTGGATAATACAAAGGAATCGGAAATTTCCGCTTGGCCGGCGTTGACAACGATCGACACTTTTATAGTGAAAAAAGCCGGGATGATGACCGATATGTTATTGGCACGGTTGAATGATCCGCAGAGACCATTTGAAACTGTAATCCTGGAAACAAAACTGATCGTCCGGGAATCTTGCGGCCCTTGCAAGCCGCAAAAAACAAAAAGAAAAAAGTAAATAGTAAACATTGGAGAAAAAAATGAGAAGAAGAACGGAACAATTTACGCTGATCGAACTCCTGGTAGTAATTGCCATCATCGCCATCCTTGCGGCAATGCTGCTTCCGGCTCTGGGAAAAACCAAAGGAATTGCCCGACGTTCCCAATGTGTTCACCAGCAGAAACAAATCGGAATGGGGACGATCTCGTATTATAACGATTACAAGAGTTTTCCTTATGTGAGAAATCCGCATGAAGTACCGGAACCGAAAGGCTGGACTTACTATGTAAGTAATCATATTAAACTTAAAAATCAGATTTTATTCAAGTGTCCGGAACATCTCTCTCTCATTCCTGGGGTAAAAGAGAGCGCTGGAATCAGCAGCTATGCCGTACAAACACACTTTATGCCGGATTACAGTTACAATAAAAACATTTACACAGTATCTCAACATTTTGACAAATTGAAAAAGCCCGGTAAAAGTATGTTTCTTGCAGATGGCGGCATCTGGCGCAGGAGAACAGAATTATTGTATTCCGGTGTTGTGGGGGATAAATCCGGGTATCAGTTGCATGGAGGTTGGCAGAATCCGAACAGTTTCAACCTGGCAAATGGAAATGACAGATGCAATCTGATGCCCCGGCATCCAAACATGGTCATCAATATGTTGTTTGCGGATCTTCATGCGGAAAGCAAAAAACTTCCGCCGGCCGGTAATATTCCGGTGGAGATCATCTTCCGCAGAAAAAACGCTGCAGGACACTGGGTAGCATACGAATAAAAGCAATCACACATTCTGCAAAAAATCCGTCAGGCGTCAACAAATCTGCCAAAGTCCGGTAATGCCGGATAAGGGGGATCCATGTGCCATAACACAAGTATTATATGATTGATATTCAACAAAAAAAATATTAACAAAGCAAGGAAAGGATCATTTTAAAATGTTAAAATCCACAATTTCAGCCGTTTTGGCTGCAAGTGCAATGTTTTCTCTGACCGCATTTGATCTGGTCAAGGACGGCGTTGTTCAATTTTCTGTTTCGGCGGGGAAAACTCCGTCTGAAACAAAAGCAGTTTCCGAATTGAGCCGTATTATAAAGTCGGTGACCGGTGCGGATATTCAAAAAGGCAAGCCGGTCAACAAAGTGGTGATCGGTACACCGGCAACCAATCCGGAAATCGCCAAAGAAGCAAAATTTTTGGGGCTGGATAAACAATTTGATACCGATGTGATTTCCATCAAATTCAAAGGCAATACATTGTATGCGGCGGGCAATAATCCCCGGTCTGCCATGTTTGCCGTATTTGAAGTTCTGGAACAGTTGGGATGCCGCTGGTTTTTTGATGGACCGGATGGCGAATATCTCCCGGAAAAAACCAAAAATTTGATTTTGAAAGAACGTACCACATTCAGCAAAGCTGCCTTTCCGATCCGGTATATGTCTTATCATGCGACCCGCAAAAGTATAAACCGGTCCTGGTTTCATGCCCATAACAAAATGAACACGCTTGGAGATGGGCACAAATTTGGTTTTATTAAAAGTTGGGGTGGTCATTCTTTCAACTGGTTCTTCCCGGAAGATTGCAAAACGATCGAGGAATATTTCCGGAAATATCCGGAACAGTTTGCCTTGCGTGATGGGATCCGCATGATCAATCAGCATTGCTATACGAACCAGAAAACGATTGAAACATTCCTGAAATGGATGGATAATTTCTGGAAAACTCATCCGGATATTGAAAGTCTTGCCTTGAGTGCCAGAGATACGCCGATCTATTGTAAATGCACCGAATGTTCCAAATACGATTCTTCCACGCTGTTCTTTAATTTTGTGAAAAAACTGGTGGTGGAAACAAATAAGAAACACCCCGGTAAAAAATACAGCACCATTGCCTATTCTTTTTATTTGAAAACACCAAAAACGGATCTGAAGTCCGTTAAAAATCTTACGGTCTATTACTGTATGTACAACCGGTGTTTCAAACACCTGTTTGCGGATCAATCATGCCCGGTCAATCCCCGTGCTGTCAAAGCGATCAACGACTGGAAAGCCACCGGTATCCAGCCCGGATTGTATGGATACCATTTCGACGTTTTCAGCGACAAAAAACCGGTCCTTACCGCCATGTCTCTGTTGTTGGAGGAAGAATTGCGCTGGATGCAGAAGCAGGGCGTGAAATGCTGGTATACTGAAAATTACAATATATTGGATCCGAAAAAGAAACTTTCCACACAGAAATGTTTTGTCAACCGGTTCCCCGCTTATGTGATTGCCCGGTTGACGTGGGATCCTTCCCGGAAAGTCAGCGACCTGCTGAAAGAGTTCTGTAAATATTCCTTCGGCCCTGCCGCAAAGGAAATGGAACAGTATTACACTCTGATGCAGAAAGCATGGATGGAAAACGGTCATGTTTCCTACTATCACAGCAATCCGGCATCCATGGCGGACTTCGTCATTTCCCAGGATTTGATCAGAAAGGTTGATGCCTTGTTCAAATCTGCAGTGGAAAAAACAAAAAAATCACCCCGTGCTTTGAAGATGGTCACTGCCGATCAGGAAGCCTGGCATCACTGGCGGGATTTGGTTTTTTCCAGAAATAACTGGAAAGCTATTGCAAAAGAAGAAGATCAGGAACGGATCGATTTTCTGAAAAAAGCCAAACCGGGTAAAGTTCTGTATTCACCCGAACAGAAAAGAAACGGTTTGATGAAGACTTGTACCATTGCGAAAGATTCCGATGGTACTTCCTATATTGCCTACAAACCCGTTAAAAATGCGAAAAATCATATTATCCATGATGGATGGCTTTTCGGAAATCATCCCCGCATTTTCGGCAGACCGTGTAACTGGATCAATTACGAAACCGCATTTTCTTTCCGGTTCCCCGGAGGAAGCCGCGGTATTTTCATGCAAATCCGGGATGGCGGGGAACGTTTCGGTGAAAAATTTGATTCCATCAACATCCATATCCACAAACGGTATATCACTGCATCTTATGCCATCCGGAAAGAAAAGAAAAAAGTGCAGATCGGACGCATCCGTTTGCCCAAAGATCTTGCTTCTAACTGGCATAAATTGGAAGTTCGCACGATCGATACCCGTTTGTTGATCAATTTGGATGGCAAAACCGTTCTGGAAGGGAAAATTCCCCTCGGCAGAGGTTCCATCAATATCGGTTCCTATGAACCATTGGATCTGAAAGAATTCACGGTCCGGGAAATCCCGTCTCCATCCCTGGCGGAACGCTGGTTTGTCAAAGTGCCGTATGTGAAAACGGCTCCCGTCATTGATGGCAAAGGAGATGATGCCATTTGGAAACAGGGATACCGTTCCGGCAGATTCACCAGCCGCAATCCGGGAAGTTATCCCACTTATGCCACCGTCATGCGTACCGATAAAGCCATGTATATCAAAGTGGAATGTACGGACGATATGAGCAAACTCAAAGCAACACGCTTGAAACGGGATGATGGACAGTATCAGGACCCCTGTATAGAACTGTTCATTGACCCGAACAACACCCGGACAGATTATTATTATCTGGTCGTAAATGCTGCCGGAATACAATATGATGCCATGGCATCTGTTGGTATGAATATCAACCTGAAATGGAACGGAAAATGGAAATCCGTTGTCGGTAAAGAAAAAGACAGATGGATCCTGGAATTGGAATTGCCGTTCTCCACATTCGGAGAACCGAAAGCCGATGTCAACTGGCTTATGGGGATCAACCGTACCGGAAATAATCTCCGTCAGAGCTGGACCGATGCCACGTATCATAATCCCGCAAGTTTCCGTACCCTGGATGTGTCAAAATGAAACAACTGTTTGAATTCGCAGGATATCCCGTCCCGGAACAGGTGAAACTGTTCCGGATCACCGATGATCTTTCCATCCCCGCATGTCATGTCTACATGGAAGCGCAAATATTTTCGCCGGATTCCAGTTTCTTCATCTTCCATCAGAGCGCACATCCCCATGGAAGTAGTCCGTCGGATCAACAACACCGGTATCTGCTTTGCGATCTCAAGGATCATGGAAAAATCACGCCCATCACAACAGAATGTGGAGTCACGGCTCCCGCATTGTCGCCCGATGGCAGGTATTTCTACTATTTTGTGGATGATCTCGACCGGGATGGCTCTCTGCGGCTGATGCGGATCGATCTTGAAAATAACCGGGAAAAAACGGAAATCGGCAGACTGACACCCGACTCTCCGTTGCCGCCGGAAGCACCATTCTACCCTCTTTCCACCATTTCTTCCGACGGCAGACATATCGCCATTTCCACCGGGATCCGGAAGAAACCGGGGGAGGAATGGAACGAATATGCGTTGCGGGTATTCGATACGGAAACCGGGGAAAGTACCGTGCCGCTTCATGGATTGGAATACTGCAATCTGCATTTGCAATATTCCAGAGATCCGGCTGCCCCGCGCACGATCCTGATCCAACACAATCACGGCAGCCGTCTGACATGTGAAAACGGCGTCCGCAAACGCATTTCTCATGTGGCAGCACTGGATGCTGTATCCAATTTTACATTGCGTCCGGATAAAAAACAGTTTGATCCGCAGAAGGAACATACCGGGTTCGGACTGGATCTCCATATCATTGAGGATGACGGCACGTTCTGGCGTTCTCTGCCTGCCGGAAGAAACGGCGTGGAATTCTGTCAGGGCCATCATTGCTGGCGCGGGAAATCGGCACAGGTGATCACTTCCACCTTGCTTTTTCATGCCAATGGTACTGTCACACAGGAATTGATTGAAATGGATGCCTTTGCCGGAGAACAGCATTTGAATAATGCGGATTCTCTGCAAGGCAGCCGGAATATTCTCAGTCGGGATATTGTACCGCCGCATTTTCTCCATTTTGCAACGGATGATGCGGGATCCCGTATTATCAGCGATTATGAAGCGGACAACGGGGAATGGCATTTGTATACCGGTACATTAGGCAATCCCGGGGACGCGGCAGAGATGAAATTCATATTGAATCTTGGCAGTCGTGAACAAAGCCCGTGGCATCCACATCCATTTCTCTCCCCGGATGGCAAATGTGCATTTTTCAATTCTTCTGCCGAAGGCACTCTCCAGCCGTACATGCTTCTGTTACGGTAAAAAGGGTTCTTCGACGGTTTGTACCACAATTATGCTCAAAAATATATAATAAACAAATACAGAATGTAGAATCGACCTGTTTTACACGTAAAATAAGTATAAACCTTAACGTCCAGACAAACTTGGATTTGCCGATAGACAAGC
>JAFVSW010000236.1 GCA_017503545.1 Lentisphaeria bacterium
AATGTCGTTCGACGTCTTATCCCCAGGGTTACGCTGCGCTTCACCCTGGGCTGTCTGACTCTTGCCGCCCTGTCAGGGCTGGTCTAACAGTGATTCTAAATTCTTTCGGACGTTGAGTCTTTTCTTATGTAAATTCGTGAGTACTTCAAATTGAAAATCTAGCAGTTCCTGGAATTTTCAAGCTCAAAGGAGATCTGATTCTATGGCATAAAACGTCGAAGAGGCTAAAAAAACACAAAACAATGGAAAAATAATTGCTCCCGGATTTGAAAATCGTTCATACTGCATTATATTATGCAAACTTTTTTAACCTGGGTATATTCAAAAGCCCGGCAAAATTTGACTGAAAAAAGATTGTTGAGAAAATGGAAATGGCAGTTTGTTCCGGCGTCGCCATACGGCTATGCCGCGACAAGGCGTGGCTCACCAGAGGGTAACCGCCACAAACGCTCCGTTTTCAGATCTCAACAAGAGTTTTCAGGCATTTTTTGAAGACTTTTGAAATTACCTCGAACGATAACTATTTGATCAAGGTGGATACTTTATGTTTCTCCGTTTTTTATTCCGGGATAAAACATTCAATAAAAAACTTTTTGCTTTAACTTTGCCTATCAGTTTGCAAAACCTGATGCTTGCCCTTGTTGCCGCAGCCGATGCCGTTATGCTCGGCAAACTGAATCAGGATGCCATGGCGGCAGTTTCCCTTGCAACGCAGATCCAATTCATCCAGAATATGTTTCTTGGTGCGATCTGTGCCGGCATTGCCGGATTGGGTGCCCAATATTGGGGCAAAAAAGATACCGTTGTTATCGAAAAAATATTCGGTTCCAGTATCCGGGATTCTCTGATTTTATCGATTCTGTTTTTCATCGGCTGCCGTATTTACCCGGAATGTCTGATGCGTCTTTTTGCTTCTGATCCGATTTTGATCGATATCGGGGTGGAATACCTGAAAATCGCGTCATGGTCTTACCTTATTACCGGGATTTCTCAATGTTATCTTGCAATCATGCGTGTCAGTGAACATGCCACCTATTCCGCATGGATCAGTTCCACTACGGTGATCATCAATATCATTCTCAATGCCGTCTTTATTTTCGGTCTGTTCGGCATTCCTGCAATGGGCGTCAAAGGGGCAGCATTGGCAACCGTTTCCGCCCGTATTTTTGAATTGGTATGGTGTATCGGCACGACATACAGCCGCAATTTTATCAAACTGAAAATCCGGACCATCTTTACATTTGAAAAACTCCTGATTTGGGATTTCTGGAAATATACCGCACCGATCCTGGGCGCATTCATGCTCTGGGGGGTCGGCTTTACTGCCTATACCGCTCTTATGGGACAGTTGGGCAGGGATCCCGCCGCCGCCAATGCCATCGCCGCCGTTGTGCGCGATTTGATGTGCTGCCTGTGTAACGGGATCGCTGTCGGCAGCGGTATCATGGTCGGCAATGAATTGGGCGCAGGGAATATGATCAAAGGAAAACGCTACGGACAACGGGCAATGGTGTTATCGTTTGTGATCGGTCTATTCTCCACGATCATCGTTCTGTGTACCATTCCGTTTGTATTGCATTTTATAAAAATGACACCTGCCGCCCGGGATTACATGATCGGCATGTTTATGATCATGTCTTTTTACATGATCGGACGGTGTGTCTGCACGGTAACGATCAATGGTGTTTTTGCGGCGGGCGGTGATACCATGTTTGACCCGATCAGTCTTCTCGTTTGCATGTACGGGATCGCCCTGCCCTGTGCTTTCCTCGGTACGTTTTATTTCCATTGGCCGGTACTGGTGGTTTATGCCTGTACGTGTCTGGATGAAGTCGGCAAGATCCCGTGGGTCATTTATCATTTTTACAAATACCGTTGGGTACGCAATATCACCCGATAAAAAAAACCGCTCTGTTAGTTCAACAGAAGCGGTTCTTAGAAACGGAATAATTACGATCGGTTATTTTTCTTCCAGCGTGTTCAGGATCATTTCGCAATTCACGATCTTTTCCAGAATGGATTGAAGCGAATAATAATAATGATTACTGCTCTCGAATCCCACACGGGAATCCTGACGCATCAGATAATACAATGCCAATGTATTTTCCAATTCCGCACGGGCATATTGAATCATCCCCGCACGATCACCGGTATTCCGGCGGCGGATAAAACAACTTTGCACATAGGTACTCTGTAAATGAGCAAATGCACCTTGCGCCATACGCAGAATCTCTGTATACAATGCCTGTTCCGATGCAAAAATAAGTTTTGCCGCGTCTTTCAAATCTTCCAATGCCGCAGACCAGCCTTCCGTCACCATCCGGAAATGATCTTCAAACACATCTTCCGGATAAACTGACCGCCATCCTTTCAAATCATCGTAAGGATATCCCACCATCGTTGCCCGGAATCCGGTATCCTGCAAGTGAAGCAGATTCCGCGCCCCGGCATTCACCGGACTGCGATACATCGTCCCCACATCAAACGGGAAATGCCGGAATGCATCGGAAAAGCCTTTCAAGGCACGGCAAATCGGATCGGCTGCTTCCGGATGAAAATTTTCATGGACCAATTGATCGGTTGTACTGTGAAGCAATGCCAGATTTCCGCCGGGATATCCGCCATGTGTCCAACTCATCATCAAGCCATCCACACCGATATTTTTCAGATTGGTGATATGTTCTTCCACCAGATACGGCACCGGGATATACGGCACACCGGAAAGTTCCCAGGAATTATTAGCCTGGATCTTTGCCGCCACTTTCAAGCCTTTTTCTCTGGCATAGCGGATCGCTTCCCGCACTTCATCCGAAGGTCCGATCTGGGATATGGAATAATCAAACACATCATTCCGCACACCGCCGATATGGATTTCTTTTCCCCATTCGCTGATACATAAATACCAGACATCTTTCGGCAGACGGTCGATCACTTTCTTACGGAATATGGTTTGATGATCGAAATTGACTTCCGACCATGCCCAGTCTGACATCAAGACTTGTGCATCAGGGGCTGCCCGATGGATCCCCCGTTCCGCCGCGATCGCCACATCTGCAATCAAATCCGCACCGTCACGATCAGCACAAAGCGGACATTGATTTTTCTTATGCTGGGCGTTGCAATGCGTGGGATTTTCCGACATGGTGATCATGAAGGCTCCGCCCAGATCCGGAACCTGCTTGAAGACATTGTAAAGGGCTTCTTCCATCCATTTCAATACCGCCCCTTTGGATGTGCAGTTGGCGTATTCCAATCGCGCCGGATTGGTTGTCACGCCGCGCCAGTCCGGATTCTTCTGATAAAACGCATCCGTCATACCACGGGGTTCGTTCAGATACAAATACAAACCGATCCCGTATTTCTTACAACGTGCCACAATCTTTTTCAGATTTTCCATCCGGGTCTGATATCCTTCCGAAAATTCTTCGGACCCCGCAACCGGATACAATTTATACAGCAGCGCATGGAACCAGATGCCATCCACTCCTTGTGCCGCATACTCTTTCAACAGATTTTCCGGAACCGGATCCCGGGAATCCACATCCAGAAGAACATCGCCGCAAGTCGCCGCATAAGAATGAACAAAACATAAGGAAAACGGACGTTTCTTACCGGCAACCTGGAAAAAGGTCTGATACTGTTCCCGGAACGCAAACGGCTGTTCCACATAACCATATTCATCCGCCTTGACATATTTCTGCCAACGACGGCGGAATAAGGCTGTGGCGTCTTTCTGTTCCGGAGTCAATGGAGCGTATACAACAGGCTCACATTCCGGCTTCATACCGCCGAGTTTACCCCAGAGAAAATCTTCCTCACGCAATGCTGCCACCATACGTTCCGGCGTCCATTCCAGCAATTCCATAATCTGTTCATAAGGGAGCAAATGCCAGTTGTCGCGCAGAATGGTAATATAACCATCCCGTTTCCAATTCGTCACAGGCGGCTGTTCAGCTGGCAATCCCATTTCCACGGCAGCGGCAATCAAATCAGCGGTCTGACATTTCAAAATGGATGCCAGTTTATCCAGCGGAAAATAACAATAATTCCGCCACAGGACAGCCTGCCAGCGGGTTGAAAAATGGTTCAGGGGGAGCGGGGTACAAGTTTTATCGGGGATATCAGGTAAAATCATAAGTTAACATCTTTCTGTTTTTTCTCCCGTAACATACTTTCATTTTCAGGAAATACAAGAAAAAAAAATGAAAAACTCTCCACTTTTTCAGCAGAGAGTTTTTTGCTGAGATGCAATGGCTTCTTATTCGCCTTTTCCGGCAAACTTGATCAATCCATACATGTCAAGATTATGGTTACGTCCAAGGGTCATTGCAGTACCATTGTATTCTCCGGGACGGGAGATTTTATTCTGGACCACGTTGCAATGCCAGGTGTCATAAACAGCCGGTGCTTTTACAAACATGGCGGAATACGGAACAAAGAATTCCGCAGTAAAGAAATCTTTTCCACGGGTACATTCCAGTTTGAAGCCTTTGACTTTCCAATGACTGTCAAAGGGCTGGGGAATGGGGCGATGCCGCTGCGTACCGAAGAAGGTCTGTTTCAAACCGTCAAAAACAAACTGATATTCCACTTCCCGCTTCATACCGGGAGAAAGGAAGAATTCAAAGTTGTCATTGGCAAACAAATCACGTTTGGGATCGGCAAGGATCGGACTGTGTTTCATGGTGAACAAACCGTAAATACCCTGTTTATCCCAGGCAAGTTTGATTTCAGCCGGGTATTTTGCCGGACGGGTTGTGCCTCTGGGGTCGATCAGCTTCATATTCTTTGCTTTTGACCAGAATTTTTCGGTTCCTTTACCGTCAATAACCACTTTTTCCTTGCGGAGAAGCTGGTATACGTTGTGGATCGGACGTTCATAGGAAAGCTGATTGCGTACCCGGTTGAAGGTGGATGCCCAGGGCGCAGCAACAAGTTTATAACGTTTTTCTTCCACAGAACCTTTCTTGACGGCTTTTCCTGCTTTTGCAAGAAGAGCTTCCAGTTTCTCGATTTCCGGAATCGGATAAACGATCGTCCGGACAACTTTTTCACTTGTCATGGCATATTTCTGATAGCAGTAACGGAGATGCTGATGGAACTGGCGCAGATATTTACCGGCTTCCGCACCATAGAATTTTTCCCAGTGGGCATCAATCGCAGCTGCCGGATTCCAGTCCGGACTCCACATGGAGCGGTAGGCGGCATAGTAGGAATAATAGTAATACCAGTAATTACCCGGAGCATTGATACAATGGTCAAAAAAGACTCCGGTACGTCCCAGATACTTTCCGAACAGTTTCGGCAGATCACTGACAAATTCCCCGTTCACGGCTTGGGCAAAAGGATCGGTTCCGGCATAGAGCCACATTTTCTGTACCGGACGGTTCCCCAGAGAAATATACCATTCTTTGGCGATTTTTACAACTTTTTCGGCAACTTTCGGATTCCGGGTATTGTTCGGCATGGCACCGAGACACAAGTTCACTTCGGTATTGGGAGGCAGGATCCAGCGGGGATCCGTTCCGGCAAACTGTGCATTGTAATATGCCATGATATACAGACTGATTCCGGGCAATTCTTTCTGCATACGTTTTGCCAGATACTGGTGAAAACGTGCATAGATATTTGCCATACCGGCATTATCTTCGCTGATTACGCCGGAAAATTCTTTGTTGCGGTCCAAATCTTTCTGAGTCATCAACCCCAATTCACGGACGATCGGGTGATTGATTACTTCGGTATCCGGCAACAACGTATCGCACATACCAAAAGAGAAATAAGTGGCATTGCAGCCGGAGAAGCCGTATTTATTATCCTTACCTTTGGAGGCATAATATTTCTTTGCGGATTCAATCAACAAGTCTGCAAATCCGAAATTGACCACATCGTAATAATTCCCGACGTGCGCTTTGGAATTGTACCAGTGGTTGCCTGCCGGTGATTTATAGAAAATCGTTGTCAGTTTATCCGGATAGGCTTTGGCGATCCGTTCCGGGAACGGGGAATGAGAACCACCTACTGGAATCGTACCGCCCATGCGCCAGCGATCCCAGAATCTGGCATCTTCTTTGGTCAATTTACCAAGATATTTCGTCCAGAATTGTCTGCCACGGGGAGAATGGATACTGTCACCGAGGTAAAAAATCCCGTTACGATCATTGAAATACGGTGCATCCGTATAAGAGACCGGTGTCAAAGTCAGATTTTTGATTTCCGGCCAGAGCGTACCATATTCCCCGGGGAAGTAATAACGGACACCGAGAAAACGTTCCACAAAGTCATAAACACCATACTTTGTACCGAAACTGGATCCTCTGTTTTCCAACGGTTTTGTGTTGTACCCTGCAATCAGAGAGGAGTCGTTACCGGCAATAATGATCCCTTTCTCGAATGTTTTGACTGCCAACCCCTGTGTCGGCAGTTTGGTAACATCGATCCCGTTTTTCCGGGTGATTTCATTGTCGCCGACAACGATCATATATTTTGCTTTTGCGGCATCTTTTACATCCAGAACCTGCGGTTCCACGCCGGTACACTTTTTCACGGCTTCCTTGAGGATCACAATGGCAGGACCGATACTTTTCTGTGTCCGGTTTTTGTACTGCATCCGGGCTTCCGCCTTCAAATCGGCTACAATGGCAAAATTCAATTTGCCGTTTTCGATCATTTTTACAGGCGCATGTGACGGTGTTTTCTGGAATTTAACCGGAACCAATTCCACGGTTTTGACGTCATACGCCCCCATCAGGCTTGCAGTCAACACTGTGACTGAAGCCAATAAAGTCTTCATTTTCATAATTTTTATAATCCTATACGGTTAGTGTCAGCGGGTAAACGCTTTCTTTTCTGCTTTGAGTTTTTTCGCAAAATCGGCATTGGAAATTTGCGGTCTCTGCTGCCAGTACGCAAACTTGAATTCTTTGGTGTCCGGCTTCAGATCCAGCACCAATGAGTTCACCCAATCATTACGGACGGTAATTGTACCTTTGACCATAGCGGAAGAATCAAACTGGAACCAGGTCGGACCCTGCCCTTTGCCTTTTCCGGAACCATCAAAAATTTTATCCGTAAATGTGATTTCATTATCCGCTGGTGTCAATACATAGGCTTTGCTCTGCTGTTCCAATGTACGGGCAGGTGTGATATAACTGCGCTGATAAGCTCCATGCCATGCCGGAACTTTACCATTTTTCGCAAGGTAAGAGGTCAGATTGGAAATTTTAACCTGAATTTTTTCTGCCGGTTCCACACTGGAGGGATCGGCTTTGAGAGTCATCCACAAAACAGGGGAATCGGGGCGCATGTAACTGATCAGAGAATATTTTGCGCCGTCAAAATTCAATTTCAATTCCACTCCAGCCTTATCCCCGTCTTTCCACGGTTTGAAATCTTCTTTTTTGATCAGAAGTTTTCCCATATTGATGTCATTTACAAACAACTGCAAAGGACGGATCAAAGCACAATATCCGAACCCACCCGCATCAATATTGTAGGCCAATTCCGGTGCTTTCTGACCAATCGGCTTGGAAAGCGTTACAACAATTTTGTAAGTGTTGAACTGATTGGTAATAAATCCACCCTGACGAACGGAATATTTTTGAGGCTGGTAAACATACACCTCTTTCACATCCGTTTTGACCGATGGAAGTTCTGCCGCATAAACGCCTGCCAGCGCAAATGCCGCAAGTGTAAACATTGCAACATGTTTCATTTTATTTCTCCTTTCATTTGCAATTATTTTATATTTGTTCTGGATCAGAGATAGGGATGGAAACTGGTACGCTGTGCAAAGACACCGCCGATGTTTTTAGAATCGTCCGTTTTATTCCGTTGTGTATAATCATACCACGGATAAAAAGCAAAATTGTAACCGGTAAGATTCAAAGCAAGAGGTGATTCCGGATTGACATGTCCATCCGCATACAAGGTATTACTCTTCTTGTTATGACGATAACAAACCTCTTCAGTAGTGGACTGATCACTGAACATGATTTTACCATATTGACGGTTCTCAATAGAATTTGAGTGATACCAGGAATCCGCATGAGCAAGAACCCGGCTTGGCTTCTTCAAAAACTTTGTACCGGGATCTGTTTCTTTCAAACCAAAACAACCTCCATTATACGCATAAGAAACGTCAAATCCGAGAGGACTGGTATATTTTTTAATCTGAGTGGGACAGGTCAACCAGTGAGGCCCTTTTCCGTTGTCCGGGTAAAAACGACCACTTTTTTCAAAGTAAGGAGCATACCCATTCACCCAATAATTAATATTTCCACCATTTGCAGAATTGTGATGCAATCTACCTGTGATCCAGTAATCCTGATTATCACCCTTGTATTGCAGCATGACAACACCAATTTGTTTCAGTTTGGAAACACACTTTGCCGCTTGCGCCACCTTCTTGGTCTTCCCCAACGCAGGCAGCAGCATGGATGCCAATATTGCGATAATCGCAATCACAACAAGCAATTCAATCAAGGTGAAGTGGAACCACTTCACCCGCCTGCAGGCGGCTTCCAAATCATACCTCATTGTGCATCCCGCATCAACATGCCCTTCGGATTTGCAATACATTTCCTTCATGACCTCAATTCTCCTTTCTAGCGTTCAACCATAAAAAGTAAATCATTCACTTATTTCCAAAGAACCACAAAAAAACAAACATTACATGCTATAATTTTAACCGCAAAATGCAAAAAGTCAAGAGATAAAAAAATTATTTTTTAAATAATGTGAATCATTTACTGTATTATTCAAGCACAAATGCCCGGTTTTACCAACTCCGCAAAAATACAAAATCTCACAAAAATCTGCAAAAAAATTCATCGACGTTTTGCGTACCATTATACACAAAACGTCGATGAACTAATTTTATATGAGATATCCGGGTAAAAAAATCAAAATCCGTTATTTCGTCAGATGAATCAACTCATATTGATCATTTCCCAAGCCAATCGAAACGGCATAATCAATGGTGTCGCGCCAATGGGTATTGTCATGCGCATCATTGAATACATCGTCCGTTTCCGGGCAATCATCCAGCCAGGAATTGTGCAGACGCGGTGCTTTGTTGCACAAGTCACACGCCGCCACATCCAAAGCCACGGGGTCAAATCCGGCAAGAATACCAATATCCGGGAGAATCGCTGCATCACTTTCGCCATGACAATCACAATTCGGCGTAATATCGCACAACAAACTCACATGGAAGTGAGGACGGCCATGCAAAACGGCGGCGGTATATTCTGCTGTTTTTTCATCCAGAATCTTGTCATGCTGTCCCCAGGTCGCCCCAAGAGCATCTTTCGGGCAGACATTAATACACCGTCCGCAACCGGCACAGAGGGTATGGTCTATTGTCATTCTCTTTGCTTTTTTATCCAAAGTCAACGCATTGAATGCACAATGTTTTGCGCAAAGACCGCAACCGATACAGTCATTATCCACCACCGGCTTGCCATCGCTGTGCATTTCCATTTTACCGGCACGGGAACCGCATCCCATCCCGATATTTTTCACCA
>JAFVSW010000040.1 GCA_017503545.1 Lentisphaeria bacterium
GTTGTATTGCCTCAAAAAAATTCATAAAAACTGCACATCCTTACGCCCGTCAGGGCGCACTTCACGTTTGCCGCAGGCAAACTCTTCACACCTTCACATCTTCACTCAATCAGCGTTCACGCTGATTGAACTTTTGGTTGTAATTGCCATTATCGCGATCCTTGCGGCGATGCTGCTTCCGGCTTTGGGAAAAGTAAAAGAAGCGGGGTACAGAACTCAATGTGCCTCTAATCTGCGTCAACTATATACTTTTGATGCCAGATACAGCAATGATTTTACGGATTATTTCCCCCCGTATTGTGCCCGAGTCCCGAGTGTTCATTATTGGCCTACAACGCTTTTACCATTATATTTTAATATGGGCGTAAATGTCGGCAATTCCTGGCGGCAAAAAAACACACCATTTTTCTGTCCGCAGCCTTATCCAGTTTGGAATACTCCGGGAGACTCTAAAAATTATGGTAGACGTCAAACCAGTTATGGCAGCAATACTGCCTGTATGATAATTTATCATAACAATGATCCCAAATATGATAAATTTCCAAAATTGTCCTCTGTAAAGTTAACAAGTTCTACAATCCTGCATTTTGATGCTGTTGGCTACGGCGCAGACAGAACAATCAATACGGATCCGGCACGGAATTGGGATGAAAGCGGAACTAGTAATAATACCGCCGGACATTGGCATAATAAAGGTGGTAATTACATTTTTTATGATGGACATCTTGAATGGCTGAAAGCGATTCCCGGCTTTGGAATCAAAAAAAAGGTATCCTGGAGCGGAACAAAAATTGGAGCAGGCAGTTGGATTAAGTAAGTTTTTTTCAGACATAATCTGTAACAAATAACAGGAGTTGAAATTTATGACTTGTTATGGTTTGAATCACTGGAAACCAAATGGTCCACGCTTTTTTGCGGGTGATTGTATGCCGTTTTATAAAGACGGGGTCTTTCATTTGTATTATCTGTTGGATATCAATCATCATAATCACCCAGTTGTCGGCAATTTGGGCGGGCATGTTTATGCTCATGCTGTAAGTACCGATTTGATTCATTGGGAACACAAACCGACTGCTTTGTCGTTGGATTTTGATGCCGGAGAATGCAGTAATTGTACCGGGTCCATTCTTGCATACAATGGCAGAGTTTTCATATTCAATTGCCAAAGATCAAGAAACATTTACGGGGAACATTTCCGGATCTTTGTCAGTGATGATGACGGGGTGTCATTCCATCCCTGGGAACATACGCCCCGTTTGGAGGCTCCGGATGATTGCCGGGGGCAGTTCCGTGATCCCCACGCATTTGTCGGAGAAGATGGTTTGATCCATATTCTGATGTCATCCGGAAAAAATCAGGAAGAAGAAAATGGCACAGTTGTAAAAATGGGGTGTTTGCACCATTATACAACAAAGGATATGATCCATTACGAAAAACAGGAACCGTTACTGGAAATCACATTCATTCCGGAATGTGCGGATTATTTTGAATGGAACGGGAAATATTATTATTCGATCAACCGTTACTGGCAGACGGAATTTCATTGTTCCGATGCGCCATTCGGACCGTGGATGCGCCCGCGTCAGAATGTCCCGGCATCCCGTTTTTGTGCTGTAATGAAAACTGCACCGTGGAAAGACGGTCGCCGGATCGGTGTTGGCTGGATTCCTTCTTTTGTGGATGGACAGTATATTTTCGGCGGCAGGATCGTCTTTCGGGAAATGGTACAACGGAAAGACGGATCTCTCGGAACTGCTTTTGTTGATGAAATGCTTCCGGATCGACTTTTGACAGAATGTGAGGACTTTACCATTGAAAATCAGGATGGTGAAGCGGTCAAACATGTGATGGACTGTTCCAATTCTTTCCGTATGGATGGTACGATCAAGATCGGAGAAGGGACCGGGATGTTCAGCATTAAAATTTTAGATAAGGATCAGATATATTCTGTTTCAATCAAATTTGACCCTGTCAGTCATCTTGTGGAATTAACGGATCATACCCGGATCAAACAAGTGGAAATGGGAGAAGAAATCCATTTCCGTCTTGTCCGGACCGATGAAATTTTTGATCTTGAAATCAATGGAGAGCGAACCATCGTGGCAGCCAGCTATAATCTGTCAGACAGTTTCATTGAATTTATTGTTGAAAACGGTAAAATCAATGTTTCGGATCTGAAATTTTACAACTGAATTTGAGACTGCATGTTGGATATTGTTTGTGCATAATTGCGGCATAAGCTGTAGAAGAACCGTTTTTTTTGCATCGGGAACTTTTTGATTTTTTTGTTGTCTATACTGTACATATCGTCAACAGGGGGGATTTATGCCCCCGGAACAAACAAATGGAGGCATTATTATGGTGCAGGAAGATTTGCAGAAATTACAGGAAGGTATAACTGAAGCATCCGCTTTTATCAAACCTTTGAGAACCGAAGTCGGCAGGATCCTTGCCGGTCAGGAAACATTGTTGAACCGCATGATCCTTGCCTTGATCGCTGATGGTCACGTGCTGCTGGAAGGTGTCCCCGGTTTGGCGAAAACTTTATTGGTCAAAACGTTGGCACAGGCATTGGATGGTTCGTTTGCCCGTATCCAATTTACGCCGGATCTGCTTCCCGCGGACGTGGTGGGGACGATGATCTATAATCAGAATGAACACACGTTCCAATTGAAACAAGGTCCGGTTTTTGCGAATCTGGTACTTGCGGATGAAATCAACCGCGCACCGGCGAAAGTGCAGAGTGCGTTATTGGAATGTATGCAGGAACGTCAGGCGACGATTGCCGGAGAAACACGGAAAATGCCGTCCCCGTTCCTTGTGCTTGCCACACAGAATCCCATCGAACAGGAAGGAACCTATCCTTTGCCGGAAGCCCAGGTGGACCGTTTTATGTTCAAGCTGAAAGTGGATTATCCGGATCGCAATGCGGAACGTCAGGTGATCGACCGCATGGCGCACCCGCATCTGGAATTGAAAGCCATGAATGTGGCGAAACTTTCCGATATTGAAAATGCCCGTACCTGGGTGGATAAAGTATATGCGGATGAAAAGATATTGGAATACATTCTGGATATCGTGATTGCGACCCGGCCCGGTCATATTGCCCAGCTTTCCGACCGTCAGCGCGGCGTGAAATTGAACGATCTTGGTGAATTGATCCAGTTCGGGGCATCACCCCGTGCCGGTATTGCTTTGACATTGGCGGCAAAAGGTATGGCATTTCTGGAAGGCAGAGCGTATGTTGTGCCGCAGGATGTGAAAGATGTTGCGCCGGATGTACTGCGTCACAGGATCATCCCCGGTTATGAAGCGGAAGCGGAAAATATAACATCAGACGATTTGATCGGGAAAATTCTCAACGAATTGCGTATTCCGTGATCATGGGAGGGTTGATGCGGTATGTTGACCCGTGAGTTGATAGCAAAAGTCCGGAAACTGGAGATCAAGACACGGAAGATCGTGGAAGATATTGCCGGCGGAGCATATCACAGTATGTTCAAAGGCAGAGGGATCGAATTCAGTGAAGTCCGGGCATATTCGATGGAGGACGATGTGCGCGATATTGACTGGAATGTTACTGCGCGCATGGGTGCCCCATATATCAAAAAATATGTGGAAGAACGGGAATTGACGGTGATCCTTGCCGTTGACCTTTCCGGCTCGGTGGAATTCGGTACGACGGAGACAGATAAGCGTTCCAAAATGGCGGAAGTGGCAGCGTTGCTTGCATTCAGTGCCATCCGGAATCATGATAAAGTGGGCTTGCTGTTATTTACGGACAGAGAGGAATTATACCTGGCACCGAAATCAGGACGGTTTCATGTCTTGCGTGTGATCCGGGAATTGGTGGGGTGTGAAGTCAATGGCAGGGGGACAGATCTTCCCCGTGCATTGGAATTTTTATCCCGTTCTCTGAAAAAACGGTCGGTGATCTTTCTGCTCAGTGATTTTGCAGATTGCGGCGATTGGGAAAAGCCCTTGAAACTGTTGGCACGCCGTCACGATGTCGCGGCATTTCGTGTACAGGATCCGTTGGAATATTCCCTGCCCTGTGATCCGGTCATACAGTTTGCGGACAGTGAAAACGGTGGACTCTGCTTGTATGATGCGGGTAATGATATTTACCGTGCGGTACAGGAATCTTTACGGAAAGAAACGGAAGATCAATTGCGCCGTTCCGATGTGGATATGGTGGATATTCCGGTGGAAAAAGATGTGGTTCCGCCGTTGATCCGTTTCTTCAAGAGCCGTCGCTTACAAAGCAGGAGGGCATAAACGATGTTGAAGAAAGGTACAGCCCGGATAGTCCGGATCGCTGCGGCATTATTGGGAACGCTGCTGGCGGCGATTGTGATCAGTATCCTTGCAATCAGTGTAAAATATTATCAGTTGACCCGGAATCCCCAGGCTGCTGTTGTGGATGGAAATGGTATTTTTCTGCCGGATTCCATGCCGCAAATGGGGGAAACACGAATGTATCGTGTTATGATCAAAGCACCGTGGAATACGGACCCGGGCACGGTGACCATTACCCCTCCTGACGGCTTGCAGATGGTGGCAGAGCCGGATTATACTCTTGACCGTTACGGCTGGGGTATGACCTACTGGTATTTACAGGTGGAATTACAGCCATTCCGTACAGGAGAATTGAAAGGTGGAAAAGTCGGTTTCTCTTTCATGATTCCGGGACAGGAAGCGCAGGTATTCGACTTGACACTTCCGGCATTGAATGTCAAAGAGCGTCAAACTGGAAAAGCGACGGATGAAATCGTGATTTCGGAAATGGTTCCGGTACCGAAACGGCTCCATTGGATATGGTATGTTCTTGCAGGCATCGTGCTGATTCTGCTGCTGACGGGATTGTATTTCCTGTACCGTTCCCTGAAAGAAAAGAAAGTTCAAATCGCACAGAAAACGATCTGGGAGACAGCGTTGGAGGCAATTACAGATTTGCGGACGGCATTGAAAAAAAAGAATATTCTTCCGGAAGAAGCGGTTGCGTCACTGACGGATATTGTAAGACACTTTCTGGAATCTTACCTCGGAATCCGTGCAGAACGGCAGACGACCGGGGAGTTTCTCCGTGAATTGGAACGTGGTGAATCGCTGCCGGAACAGGATCGGAAATTTCTGCGTCATTTTCTGGAAACTGCGGACCAGATCAAATTTGCCCGTGCAGAAGCAAGCGGAGATGTGTTTGATCAAACAGCCCGTCGTGCGGAAGATCTGGTAAAAAGCTGTCATGCCGCATCGGACGCAGAAAAGAATCAGAAAAAAGGAGGCAAAAAATCATGAAATGGGTGGATTTTGAATATCCCTGGCTGCTTTTGCTGTGGATTCCGTATCTGTTGCTTTTGATTTATTACTGGAAACGGAAAGAACCGTCTTTAACGGTCCCTTCCATCCGCCCGTTTCAGATGGCATCGGAGCGGGTAAAAAGTTATTATATCTGGCGGAAAGCAATCTCGTTTTTATGTTTTGCCGCAGCAGGCGGGTGTTTGATTACGGCATTGGCACGCCCCCGTACCGGCTTGGAATTGATCCGGTCCCGCGCGGATGGGATTGACATCATTCTGGCGGTTGACTTATCCGGCAGTATGAAATCAATGGACATCCCGGGGCATATATCCAATACATCCCTGGAACGGATGCTGCGCCGGGATGAGCTGAAAGACCGTCTGACGATATCCAAAGAAGAAATTGCAAAATTTGTGGAAATGCGCCCGAATGACCGGATCGGTCTGATTGCGTTTGCGGATCGTCCGTACGTGATCTGCCCTCCCACACTGGATCATGCGTTTTTGCTGGCGAATTTATTCCGGATGCAGACTTCCGTAATTGGCGAGAAAACAGGAATCGCCGGTCCGGTCGCCAGTGCGGTGAACCGGTTGAAGAACAGCGATGCAAAAAGTCGGATCGTTGTCTTATTCACAGACGGAGAAAATAATGTGAATCAGCAAATTACGCCAATGGAAGCGGCAAAGATTGCCAATTCATTCAAAATTACCTTGTACACGGTTGGAATCGGTTCCAAACGTACCGTTTACCCATTTGAAACATTGGGCGGAAAAGAATATCAGTTTGTGGAAGGTCAATTTGACGAAGCATTATTGCGGAAGATGGCGGAAGAAACTGGGGGGATGTATTATCACGCGGCGGACGCCAAGGGAATGGCGGCAGCTATGAAAGCGATCGACAAACTGGAAAAGACATCAGCGGAACAGCCGGTATTGATGCGCTGGAAAGAATATTATGATGTTCTGGCATTGCTGGCGGCGATCCTGATGGTGGTGGGAGCATTTCTGAAAAATACGCTTTCGTTCCGTTATCCGTAATGATTTGCCTTTGATTTTGTATGGAAACTGGAAACCGGATTTGATTTTTTCTGCTTGTATGCTATAGTATGAGTGTACAAATAACCAGTTAACTGTGGAGAACAAAAATCATGACTTTTATGGAAAAACTCAAAGCCGTCTGGAAATCCAGTAATTCTCTTGTGTGTGTAGGTTTGGATCCGGACGTGGCAAAAATTCCGGAACATCTCCGTTCCGCCGAACATCCGCTTTTTGAATTCAACAAGGGAATCATTGATGCAACGAAAGATCAGGTTTGCGCGTACAAGCCCCAGATCGCTTATTATGCCGGGTTGAATTTTGATGAAGATTTGCTTATGACCATCCGTTATATCCAGGAAGTTGCCCCGCAAGTCCCTGTGATTCTGGATGCAAAACGTGCAGACATCGGCGCAACATCCCAGATGTATGCAAAAGAAGCGTTTGAACGGTATCAGGCAGACGCCGTTACCGTAAATCCCTATATGGGTATGGATGCCCTGAAACCGTTCCTTGATCATGCCGATAAAGGCGTGATCGTACTCTGCCGGACTTCCAATCCGGGAGCAAAGGAAATTCAGGAACTTACCGTAGAGGGTGAATATTTGTACCAGCGTGTGGCTCGCTTGGTATCCGGGCCCTGGAACTATAACAATAATACCATGCTCGTTGCCGGGGCTACGTTCCCTGCTGAATTGGGACAAATCCGTAAGATTGTGGGTAATACACCGTTGCTCGTACCCGGAGTCGGTGCCCAGGGTGGAGATGTTCAGGCTGTTCTGGAAAATGGATTGACAGAAGATAAAACAGGACTTGTCATCAATTCTTCACGTGGTATTATTTATGCGTCATCCGGCAAAGATTTTGCGGAAGCTGCCGGAGAAGCAACACGTAAACTGAATGAACAGATCAATTCTTTCCGCTGAACAGGGAAGACGTTGATTGGAAAGACAATTTCTTATGAACGATCTTAAAATGTTATCCCCTTTCCTCAAAAGGGGAAGTGAATTCCTTAATGTAAAATATCCCATCCTCTGTGGGGCTATGACTTGGGTTTCCGAACCGCAATTGGTTGCCGCTGTGTGTAATTCCGGATGTTTCGGCTGCCTTGCCGGTGGAAATGCGCCCGTGGATATTTTGCACAAACAAATTCTGGAAACACGCAGTCTGACACAGAATTCGTTTGCGGTGAACCTGATCACGATCGCTCCGGCGTATCATGATCAGCTTGCCATGTTGAAAGACATGAAAGTGCCGTACATTGTGTTCGCCGGCAGTTTCCCGAAAGAAAAAGAAGTCCTTGCTGCAAAAGAAACCGGAGCAAAAGTCATGTGCTTTGCTTCCACCGTTTCCATCGCAGAACGGATGATCAAATTCGGGGCAGATGCCATTATTCTGGAAGGCAGCGAAGCCGGTGGTCACATCGGTCATGTTTCTTCCATCGTCCTGATGCAGCAGGTATTGTTCCGTTTTGCGGAACAGATTCCCATGTTTGTGGCAGGCGGTATTGCGACCGGTAAAATGGTGGCTCATGCGTTGCTCATGGGGGCTTCCGGGGTGCAATTGGGAACCCGTTTTGTCATGACGGAAGAATGTCGCGCTCATGAAAACTTCAAAATGGCGTTCCGCCGTGCCAATGCCCGTGATGCAGTGGCGACTCCCCAGTTCGACTCTAAATTGCCCGTCGTTTCCGTCCGTTCTCTCCGGAATAAAGGAATGGATGAATTCGGAAAATTGCAGTTGCGCCTTCTGAAAGAATTGGAAGCCGGAACGGTAACCCGTCAATTCGCCCAGGAAGAAGTGGAACGGTTCTGGGTTGGTGCGCTGCGCCGTGCGGTTGTGGATGGCGATATCGACAACGGTTCTCTGATGGCTGGACAATCTGTCGGTCTTGTAAATGAAGTCAAACCGATTCGCGAAGTCGTCGCCGAACTGCTGAATGATGCAGAAGCCGAACTTGTTTCCGTAAAGAGCAAACTTTCTTGATCGACTGCGTTTTGCCGCATAAAAAAATTCAGCCTGTGTATGTTTTTTATGACATATGCAGGCTGATTTTTTATTGGTGCGGTTTTCTTATTTTACTGTGATCTTTCTGGAAACGGTGATCCCGCTTGCGGCGTCCCGCAACTCAATGGTCCATTCGCCGCCCGGATCATTCCAGGCAAAATGGATGGGGAATTCTGCGGTGCCGTTATTTGTGCTTATGACCCGGTGCAGATAATCCGGATATTCGCCTGCCGGATTCTTGACACGGCAACGGATTACATGGTGTTTACCGCCGGGAACGGTTGCCTTGACTGTAATGGAATCGCCCTGTTTTGCGGTCGCGGGGACATCGGCTTGCAGTTTGATCTCATACGGGAGGACCGCAAGGATCGTGGGCAGTCCGGGAGTCAACCGGATCTTATATTGTTTTTTTCTGCCCGGATATTGTCCGTTGGCTGTATCATACAGATATTGTTCTGCGGGGAGAGTCAGGAGCGTTTCAAAGGCTTTCTTTTTCCATTGTTCCGCTGTCATTTTCTGCCAGTTTCCCCTGGGGGGAGCCGGGAGCAGGGCAATGTATTGCGTATTGCCGTTCCGGTAGAAATTGTGCATGACCGGATAATCTGTTTTCAATCGGACCGGTTTTTCAATATTCATAAAACGTTCGATCAATTTCCGGAATGCGGCACCTTCTTTGAGCGTGCGCTGTTCAGTATAGTTGTGACTGTAATTCAAGTACAGGGTCATTCCTTTTCCTGTCTTATGCACGATATTGCAGGGAAGTTTTCTGCTGTTGACGGTGACATGATTCCATGCTTTTCCGCCATTGAGCGTCACGCCGCTGATGACCCGGTCCATATCGATCCCGGTATCCCGGATCGCCTGAAGGGGTTTCTGCAATCCTGTTCTGCCAGTCTTGATCCCGAACAGAGCGGGGAAGGGATTTTTTTTGCGTTTATTGGAGAGTTCATCCAGAGATCCGGCATCGTAATCGGCAACGATTTTTCCGCCGTTTCTGACATATTGGATGAGTAATGAACATTCCTGATCCGTGAGCGCAGCAGCTTCCGGAAGGAAAATGACCTTGAATTGTTTCAGGAATGTCTCACTCATTTCATCATTGGCGATAAAACGGTGCGGGACTCCGGCATCTTCCAGCAACGTGGCAAAAGACAATGCTTTCTGCCAGTAATCGGTCTTTTTCTGTTTGAGGAAGTTGGCGATCAGGGCATTCTGGGAGAAATAGATCCCTGCTGTATTCTGCACTTTTGAGGAATGGAATAACAGGTCAGCAATGCCGGACCGTAATTCCCACATCAAATCCTGATAATATTTCCGGACTTCCGGAATTTCCAGATTCGGCAGGATAAAAGTCGGTCCCATCCAGTTATTGGTACTGCGTCCGCCGAGACAGATATTTTCCCAGATCCGGTAGCGGGTTTCGCCCTCCGGCGATGAATAGCCGTGATAACTCATAATCAACCGTTTATCCCGGTCAAAGGAAAGAGGCAGCCGTGCCGGACCGTATGTGCTGACACAGCCCAAGCGGCTCATGTTGCGGAAATTCCAGTTTCCGCCATAAACATGGGGCGGATTATTGACCCCTGTCGGACCGACGATTGCCCCGGGATATTTTTTCTGAATATTAGCCTGACATGCAAGAAGGGCTTTGCAGAAAATGGAATCCATGTAAAGTCGGTGTTCCACCCAGGGGGCAGGAGAGGGATGGGAAAGAATTTCGATCCGTGTCATGGGCACGACGTCATCCCATTTTTTGAAAGAAGCCTTCCATGCCTGATTCAGTTTATCCAGCGAGCCGTGGCGTTTTTCGAGCCATAGTCTGAAGTCTTTCAGGCAGTATTGGCAGATACAGGAATCGAATGTGGTGTTGTAATACGTGATACTCATTTCGTCACCCAGCTGGAACAGGTGCCGTGTGCCGAAAGAGTCCATGACTTTGGCAGTTGTCATTCCGGCAGTTTCCGGATCGAACCGTTTTGGATTGTTTGGACATCCTTTTTTTGCCAGATATTTTTTATCGTGTGATTTCTGCCATTTTGCAATATTTTCATTGGAATGGAATATATAGGGACCATGCCAGTTGCTTCCGGCTTCGATGGGGGAATATTTCAGCATTTGCACAAAAGATTGTTCCGCTCCGCTGCCGGCATAATGGAAATTGAATCCGAATTTACGGAGCAGTTTCCAATATTCCGGGTAAAGATATTCCGGCAGATTATCACCGGTCGTCCAAAGCAGATTTGCAAAATTTGCAGTTGCATGGAATACATGGGGCAGATTGAATTCCATGCGTTTGCGGTCGATCACTCTTTCTCCGTCTTGAGTGTGAATTCCAGAACATGAAAATTGGATATGGCATTTTTTGTATCCCAATTTGCTGTTTTACCGATCCCCTGTGCCGTGACCCGGTTATCAATATCAAAGATTTTCCATTGCAGCAAATGGGATGTTTTTGTCCCCGGGCAGTTTGCTTTCGCATGAATTCCTGAATCGTTCCTGCTGAAATTGATCCGCCGGATCCGCGGGGATCGTTTGTTGTTGATCACGGTATAGGCAAAATCTCCGGAGGCACTGGTTACATGGATATAATTGACCGTGTGCAGCAGAAGGGAGGTTAGATCGATAACGGAGGACCCGGCAGGCAATGTTTTTTCCAATGCCTGAACTTCCACGGTATAAGGATCGAAAATGGTGAATTTGACTTTGTCCGGTTTATTCAGATGGATTTTGACCGATGTATCTTCCGCAGAGAATGAACGGATATTCTGTTCTTTCCCGCACACACGGTCAAACAGATTTGCGAAGATGGCGAACTGATATTCCTGAAAACGGTGTGTTGTTTCCAATCTTTGGAATTCAATGGTTCTGCCTCCGGGGCGGGGTAACAGATAGCCTTCGTGGGGATATTGGAGGAATATGATTTTGCCTTTTCCGTATGTTGTTTCCAGAACTTTTGTTTTGTTGAAGTACGGTGCGGCATCCAGCTGCATTTTTGCTGCAATTTCAGATGTGATATCCCTGGCGTTTGCAAGGAGTTTTTGCAGAGCAGTATCGGGATTTTTCGGTTTGACAAGGAGCAGTCCGGCACCTCCGTGAACACGTTTCAGAATTTCCGTGCGTACATTTGCTGGGAATGTTTGCCAGGAGATCCCTTTTGTTCCCCATGGTGAGGTAACATTGCTGCCGATGATGAAGGCATCATATTTTCTGCCTTTCAGAAATTGCGGAATCTGACTGCAGCCGGTTTTGTCATTGATATTGGGGATCGTTGTATTGATCCGCCATGCCATTTGGAAATCATTCGGGAACAAAACGGGAATTTCTGTTTTTACCGGACGTCTGTGTTTCAACTCGATCACATCCCGGACGCCGTTCATCGGGAGCAGAAACAGAGCCGACGGGACATCGTTTGCATTGGACCAGCGGAAGAAGGGCAGCGGGGCACCATCGGAAAATTTATATTGCCATGGTTCCGTTGTCCCGGCGGCGGAAATGCGTTTTTCCAAAGGCTGTAATTGTTTTTTCTGTATCGGGTGCAGAAGATCAAAGAGGAAGGTCCCGTTTGCCAGAATACGAACGGAAAGGAGATTTGTTTTTGCAGGAATTTGAACCCCGTTGAATGAATATGCGGTCAATTCCCCGGTTTTGAATCGTGCATTTTTGCGGGCAAGGACTTTTCCGTCTGCTGCGAGTTCCAATGCAATATCCAGATTTCTGAATCCGGAAAGTTGAACCGTGGCAGTCCCGGTTTTGCTGATTGCCAGAAAGCCTTCCCCTTCCGCTCCGGCACCGGAGATTTGCGGCAGATTTGCCGCCACTGCCAGATAGAAGGGGGAAACGAGAGATGTACCTTCCGGAATTTCTGTCGGCTGTAAACGGAACTCCATGGTATCCAATGCATCGCCGGCTTTGCAATACCAGGAATAGACCATATGCAGCCGTTTGAATTCGGGAATCAGGATCACACCGGTCCCTTTTTTATTGAGCATACCGAGCCAGCCGCGTACCGGATTTGTGATCAGCTTTTTATTGGTTGCATCGGATGGGACGAAACGCTGTATTCCATCTTCCGTTGCGCAGGAAAACTGGTTATCCTCTCCTTTGACACCGAAATACCCGTGCATCCAATAAGTCATGGTGACGGGTGCCATGTTTTCCAACTGATTTTCCAGAATGATTTTTCCCCGCAGGACACTCTGCTCTTTATACAATGTGTATTCCCGGCTGATTTTCTGGAATTTCCATTGCATTTTCCTATTGTTGGAAGTAACGCGGAAAGAACAGACATCCGGCGTATTCTTCAATTCCGTAAAGACATAATCACTCTGCCGGAAGGAAAAATCCATTGCCGGGATCTGATCTTTACATGCACCCGTGGGATCTGTGTTTGTGTAAAGTACAAGGTCTTTGCCTGTTTTTTGGTCGATCAGTTGTATCAACCGTCCGCCGGGGTTCGCAAATACAGCTTTGAGATATTGATTTTCCAGAACGGCATTGCCGGGAGTGACTTTCATCATGACTTGCCCGTGCAGAGCAAAAATCGTTACAGCAAACAGGACAGACAGTATTTTTTTCATAGTATTTGATTATTTTCTGACAGTTGGGGCTTCAATTGCGATGGAGTAGTCATCCAGCAGGATCGTGGAGTCTCCGTTTACGATAATCACAGGGAGCAGCGTGACATTGGTATGTTTTTTCCCATTCTTGGTTACCGATTGCAAAGAAACCGTTTTTTCAAATTTCTGATATTTATCCTCATTGTTCACTTTGAATTTACCGGCGACAGCGGTCCACATGAATGCTCTTTTTTTGCCGCCTTCCGGAATGCCGTAAAGAATATATGCCAACTGGAAAGAGCCGGTACCTTTTGCAAAAGCGGAGACTTTGATTTTATCTCCGACTTTGATTTTGGAAGTATCCCCCAGGGGACCCCAGTATGTCAGGAATGCCTGTCCGCCTTTTTCCACTTCAAAATCAAAAGCGAATTTACCGCTGTTCGGGGCGTCTTCATCGTTTGTGACTTGCATGGACGCATTTTTGTTCTGACTTTTTGTCGGTGCCCAGCCTTCGGGCATGAGGATCCCGTTTTTCCCTGCTTTGCATTTTTCAAAACCTCCATTGCTGGGAAGTTCGACGGCGGTGAGAGCGACAGCGGAGAGTGCTGCGAGAGAGAGAATGAGTTTGTTCATGATGTTATTTCCTTTCATTATTTTACCTGCTTACTTGATCAAACCGGAATAATACCAGGTGCTCCAGGACAGAATGGGACCGTTTTTCAGGTAAGTCCAGCTGCGGCAGACTTCCACATGTCCATCATACATCGTGATATTCATATAGCCTTTTTTATTATGGATGATAAATTTATTCCAGGCATCGGAGAAAGAACCCCAGACAAAACTGACATTGGATGGATTGTAAAGTTTTGTGTCACAATTCCGGATGTCGCTGAAAATGGCATGACGCCCCGGACGTTTGATCTTATCCAGTTTCCCGTTGATCCCTGCGCTGCCGATCCCCGTATTCCAATCCACACCCCGGGAAAGTGCTGCATAACTCAACGGACTTTCATCGTAGGAGCGCGTATATTTATCGGACGGACAGTAGAAGGTTGTCTTCTTGCCTTTGACTTCTCCGGTCGTTGTCGGCAGGCTGATGTAACTTGCAATCAGCTGCGGCCAGTTTCCGCACATAAAGTTATTTGTATTGGCATCCGCATATAACTGCATCCCGAGTCCGATGGTTTTCAGATTGTTTTTGCAGCTGGTGGACATCCCCTGTTCCTTGACCTGTCCCAATGCCGGTAAGAGCATCGCAGCAAGAATCGCGATGATGGCGATGACTACCAGTAATTCGATCAGCGTAAATTTTACGGCTTTTTGTTTCATGGGTTTGCTCCTTGTTTTATACGATTGTATTGTTGAACGTTTGACGGATGATCAATTCTGCTTCCACCGGGATCGTCACGGGGTGGGTGTTTTCTCCCCGGATCATTGCCAGCAGCATTTGTGCAAGCTGTTTCCCCATGGATTCCTGCCGGTTGTCTATTGTGGTAAGAACCGGTTCTTCCCGGTAACATCTGGAGTTTTCAATGTTGTCATATCCGATCAGACCCACATCTCTGCCCGGTCGGATCCCGTTTTTCTTCAATATGTCAGCAATTCCCAATGCCGTCAAATCGGAACCGCACCAGATGATCTTTTGTTTTTTCAACAAGTCCAAATGGTGTTCTGCCCATTCCGCGGCATTATGACGGTCGAACGGGAAATCGGTTGTTTTTTCATTCAAGTTGTATTGCTTGACAGCACTGCGGCGAATATGCAATTCATCAGCGGCACAGAACATGTCGGAAATTTTCTGCTCATTGCCCTGACCGCATACATAAATGATTTTTCCGTATTGATCAGGACGGATCATTTGCCATATCTGCTTGCACGCGTTCACGGCGGTCCCGTAAACCCCGCTGATTCCTTCCGGATGATATGCAATATTATTTGCCAGATAAGCCAACGGCCGTTTCATATCCTTGAGTTTTTCCGTGATCTCACTTTCCAGCATGGTGGAACCGAGTACATAACCATCGGCAATATCGGACATGAGAAAGTCGGCAACCTGTTGATCTCTTGTTCCATCCGGATGTTCTGCCCACAGAATGGATAATGTATAGTGATTTTTCTGTAATTCATCACACAGTCCCCGGATAAACAAACTTAAAGTGGGACTGGCCAGATCCTGTTCCAATGCCCCCAGGATCAAACCGACACGATATGTCAACCCGGAAGCCACGGAACGGGCGGTTGCGCTTGGCCTGTAATTATATTTATCGCAGATACGCAGAATTTTTTTCCGGACCGGGGCACTGATCTTTGCTTTCGGATCCTGATGGAGAACGCGGGAAACGGTAGACGGATTTACATCTGCCATTTTTGCGATTTCTGCCAACGTCAATTTTTTTTTCATACCATAGAACTCCTCTTGTTTATACTATAATGCGGAGATTTGAAAAATGCAAGCGCTTGCATTGAAAAAAACGGATTTTTTTCACAGATGTCTCATAATTTTTCAAAAAACAGGTATTTGTCTTATGTTTGAGCGGGAGAAAATTGGATTTTGAAAAAGTGATTTTGTCCGTTTTTTGGTTTTTGGAGGTAATTTAAGAATGTTTTATACCGTAATTATCCACAAAAACACCTTGAAAGAAAAATATCAACAGCAAAACATTCTGATTTATGAGGCATTTTCAAATTTTGCCGGACTTATGAGATACCTCTATAAATGAATATGATAGCCTGCTATTCTACAAAATTATGGGATATCTGTGCTACATTCTGTA
This sequence comes from Lentisphaeria bacterium, assembly GCA_017503545.1. Taxonomy (GTDB): domain Bacteria; phylum Verrucomicrobiota; class Lentisphaeria; order Victivallales; family UBA1829; genus RGIG8244. The sequence continues at coordinate 15,673 of JAFVSW010000040.1, forward strand.
TTTGTTTATTATATATTTTTGAGCATAATTGTGGGACAAACCGTCGATGAGCCTAAAAAAAATACGATCCCCGATCTTTTAATACCGGGAATCGTACAAAAAATTTTTATAAAAGGGATGCAGGGAAAAACACCTTTTTCAA
>JAFVSW010000237.1 GCA_017503545.1 Lentisphaeria bacterium
GTCTTAGGCAATGTAGTTCGATGTCTTATACCCAGGGTTCTCGCTGACGCTTCACCCTGGGCTGTACTGTGCCGTGCCGTTGGCACTAATTCTAGATTCATCTCAGTTTATTCGGACGTTGAGTTCTTTTCTTGTATAAATCCGAGGGTATTTAAAATCGAAAAGGCATAAACTTCAGAAAATATTAAACTCAAATAAGATTTGATTTTATGGAACAAAACGTCGAAGAGGCAAAAAAGGTTGGACTAGCTTTTATTGTCCTCAATAAAAGCTAGTCCGGCAAGAGTTTTTGTGAAAAGGGGTGCGGGGAAAAACACTTTTTACAAAAAGCGTTTTTCCCCGCATACAGTTTATCAAAAAATCATTTACATCACGGCAATCACTTCCACCTCAACCAATGCGCCTTTGGGTAAGGCGGCGGCAGCAACACAACTGCGTGCCGGTTTGCCGGTGAAATAGGTTGCATAAATTTCATTGAATACGGCAAAATCGTTGATATCGGCAAGAAAACAGGTCGTCTTCACCACATCTTCAAATCCGACACCGGCAGCGGCGAGAATGGCTGCAATATTCTTCATCACCTGTTCCGTCTGACTCCGGATGTCAGAACCATTCATCTGCCCGGTCACCGGATCCAATCCGATCTGACCGGAACAATACAATGTATTTCCCACTTGCACGGCTTGTGAATACGGACCGACAGCCGCCGGAGCGTTGGATGTGGAAATGATTTGATGCTTCATTGTTCACGTCTCCTTCCGGATTATTTTCCATTGCTTGCAGCGCGCAATTCCGTACGGCGGATCTTACCGCTGATGGTCTTGGGCAGCTGTTCCATGAATTCGATCTGACGCGGATATTTGTACGGGGCGGTGTGACTCTTTACATATTCCTGGATTTCTTTCTTCAATTCGTCTGATCCGGCAGTTCCTTTGGTCAACACGATATACGCTTTCACCAGCTGACCGCGTGTGGGATCGGGAACACCGACAACCGCACATTCCAGAACATAGGGCAATTCCATGATGACACTTTCCACTTCAAACGGTCCGATACGATAACCGGAACTCTTGATCAGGTCGTCACAGCGTCCGACATACCAATAGTATCCATCTTCATCCCGCCATGCGGTATCGCCGGTATGATAGACACCATCATGCCATGCCGCTTCCGTTGCTTCCGGATCGTTGTAATATCCCATGAACATACCGCAAGTTTCCCCCGGATTGGTGCGGATGACGATTTCGCCCACTTCCCCGCATTTGACCGGATTGCCATCGGGATCCACCAGATCCACATTGTATTGGGGAGAAGGCTTGCCCATGGATCCCGGTTTCGGCGTCATACCGCGCAAGTTGGCGATTGCGAGGGTCATTTCGCTCTGCCCGAACCCTTCCATCATTTTCAGATTGGTGGTATTGTAGAACTGCTGGAACACTTCCGGATTCAATGCTTCCCCGGCGATACAGGTATGTTTGACAGAGGAGAAATCGTATTTGGACATATCTTCTTTGATGAAGAACCGGTACATGGTCGGCGGCGCACAGAATGTGGTCACTTTACATTCTTCAAAGAGCGTCAGAATGTCTTTTGCATCGAACCGGTCAAAGTCATAAGCAAGAACCGCACATTCGCTGAACCACTGACCATAGATTTTGCCCCACAAAGATTTCAACCAACCGGTATCGGAAATGGTGAAATGCACACCGCCGGGGATCACATTGTGCCACCAGCGGGCAGTCACGATATGACCGATCGGGTAAGTATAACTGTGGGTAACGATTTTGGGATATCCGGTCGTTCCGCTGCTGAAACTCATCAGCATCGGATCGGATGCTTTCTGTTCGGGATTCCGCGGATAATCGGCTGCGCAACGGCTGAACTCTGCATCAAAATCACGCCAGCCATCTCTGGAACCGTTCACGATCACTTTCACTTTCACCGGATTATCGCCCAGACCGTCTTCGATCGCCTGCGTGACGCCGCCGTCGGCAGTTGCGATGACAGCGGTGATGCCCGCACCTTTGAAACGGTAATTGAAATCTTTTGCCATCAACTGATTACTGACAGGAACTGCAATTGCGCCGATACGATGCAGCGCATTCAGGATGAACCAGTATTGATAATGACGTTTCAACACCAGCATAACACGGTCGCCCCGATTGATTCCAAGCAGGGAAAGATAATTTGCCGCCCGCATGGAATTTTCAGAAATATCTTTGTAAGTAAAATCTTTCCGGTTGTGATTGCGGTCAAGCCAGATCAAAGCGGGAGCATCCGGTTTCTTTTCCGCCAACGCATCCAACACATCATATGCAAAGTTGAAATTGTCCGGATAATGGAATTTGATATCTTTCAGATTTCCGTTTTCGTCCAACGTTTCATCCACGAATTTATGGCAGATCAGGTCTTTGCCGGGCATCGCTTCCGTTTCGACAACCGACTCAAGATCGGCAGGTAATTCTTCATCCGCAGCATCTCCTTTGTTCACGATCGCAAGGAAAGTACAGGGTTGATCGCCGTAAGCCACCATACCATGGGGATGACCGGAATTGTAGATGATGCTGTCCCCCGGATTCATGATTTCTATTTTGTCCCCCATCTGGATTTTCAGCTGTCCGGTCAGGATATAATCGAATTCCTGTCCGGCGTGAGTGGAGAGATGAATCTTATCCTGTCCGGCGGGCTGCGGGGGAGCAGTCACCAGGAACGGTTCGCTGCTGCGTTTTTTGAAATTGGCAGCGAGATGCTGATATTCGAAATCATGGCGGCGTTTGATCGGCATACCGCCATCTTTTCTGGTGAGAGAATAAAACGATAATTTCGGAGTCGTCCCCTGAACCAAAGCACTGATATCAATACCGAAGCGTTCTGCGCAATGATAAATGAAAGTGAAGGAGTGGTCAACTTCCCCTCTTTCATGTGCCAGATATTCTTCCTGACTGATACCGATAATCTGTGCCATTTCTTCCACAGAGATTTCCAGTACCTTACGCGTTTCTTCGATTCTTTTTCCGATTTGTTTCAGTTGGTTTTCCATTTTATATTCTCCTGAATTTTGGTTGAAAAACATAAAGAAAAAACCCTCTTACGACGTCTGCCGCAAGAGGGTTTTGATTTTTTATATTTTGCTCATCTTGTTGATCAACCTCTCAAAGCATAACGTCGTGGGCCATTGCTAATAATAATAGCAATAGCCTTAATAATGCTAATAATGGCGTTATTGATTGTATTGTTCAACATTCGTTTCATCCATTTAATTTTTCGGATAGAGTTTAAAATACCTCTGTTTTTTCATTTGTCAAGGAGATTTTTTGTTTTTTTTTCCATTTTTTTTGAAAATGTTTTCACAGATATCCCATAATTTTTCAAAAAACGGGTATTTTCTCCGTATTTGAACGGGAGAATTTTGATTTTTGAAAAAGTGATTTTGTCAGATTTTTGTTTATGAGCAGAAATGTTATCTCAAGTCTAATCACAATCACGACTGCACGAAAAAACACGGATCAATCGCAAAACAAGCCCCCTTGTGGGGCGGCAAGAGTCAGACAGCTCCGTCTTCATTTTATTACGCCGTGACAAGCCAGGGTGGAGCGAAGCGCAACCCTGGGTACAGGCATTGGATCA